>JBGTMK010000542.1:0-2588 GCA_041743605.1 Nostoc sp. | reverse complement strand
GATGGAATTACTTTATCCATTGCCAGAAGTAATTGGCTTGGGGTAATGTAGGGCTGTTGAACCTCAAAGTTAACAAGTGACATTAACAAGATGGTACTTACGTTTAATTTTGGCTATAAAATAATATAAACTAAATTCGGTCTTGTTCTCGTGTAAAACACGCGAACAACGCATCCCCTTAATCACCATACGTACTTTCAATGCCAGATGGTTGACTCTGACATTATTTCTAGAGCCGAACTCCTACAACAAGCTATTGCGACTTTACAACTCTCCATCCAACAAATTCAGGCAACGGGTGAAATCGCACCACCTGGATGTTGTGTTTTACGTTACCAAGCACGCGGAAAAAAGCAAGCTTATTGGTACTATAAGTTACACGCAACCAAACCAATTTTTTCCACAACTCAACCCAACAAATTGAGCAAATACAAGCATTTGGGTAAGGCTGGAAGCCCTGCTCATATTAACGCTGTTCTCTCTGTGGCTAGAAGAACCCAAATCGATTACTTAACTGAGTGCATCGACTCTCTTCGTCAAAATTGGGTGGACTTGTACGATAGCCTCAAAGAGAAAAAGTAAGTCTAATCATCTTGTTCGCGCATTACTTACGCGAACACTATTTTATTTGTTTTACCCTCTATTTCTCCTTAACCGAGCAGTATTGCTCCAAACTAGAATTTCTAATGTAGTAGATATAAGAACCTACATCGTAGGGATCTGGTTGGTAATAGGTAACGATTATTTCAAACCCTTTATGGTTCTCGTGTGCCTCAATCGTGTTACCTTTAAATTCAAGTTGATTAGGAATTTTCACAAGTAATCATTTTTGGTTTTTGATAAGTACGGCGCTCTAGCTTGTTATTAAAAGGAAAAGATGCTGAGATTAACCTCAAACCAATAAAATACTCAAGGTCATCAGTGCCAGATTTGGAAATGAAATTACCCTGCAAAGTAATTCTAGTTTCAGATTCTTGAATTATTTCAACGTTGGGTTGAGTTGTGTTTATTAATTCTTGCAAGTGATCCATAGTTAATCTGGAATTTTATCGAATTTATAAGACTAAAAACTAGTATCAATAAAACCGGACTGAAGGAAGTTGGATTTACCTGAGCCAGTTATAGTATAAAATTATTCCTCTTTAATTGTTACCCAATCACTCAAAACAGCTATACAGCAAGCGGTCAATGTTGACCTTCTCAAAGTCTTACTTTCATGTTTAGCAATGTAACCGCCCTCTAACTCATTCTGCTCAAAAGAAACCCCAATTACGTCAAAAAGCTTATTAGCAACATCAAGAGAAATAGATTTCGACCAAGACATATTTATCTCCCACCCAATCCCGGAAAAAACTTACTCCAAATACTTTGCTCTTTTTGCACTGATTCTTCTGAACCTAAAATATTCTCCAGCCCTTGCTGATTACTCTGAATCTCCTGCATATTGAAAGCGTGAATAGTTTGGGCGAACTCTGGATTGTCTTCTAACAATTCAGCCTCAAAGCTTAACTCCTGCTGTAACAGTTGAGCATTTCGCCGCAAGAACATCTGCTGATTATGTCGCTGTCTAATAAGGGATTCAGTTAGGTGTAATTGTTCTTCAAAACTCAAATCGTCGTATTCGTTATACATTTTATTCAACTCCAATTAAACCAAAGTATTCTGCCGATAATTCCATCAAGTATTTGAGAGCTAAACAGTCGCCATAACTAGTGTATATTTGAGCAATAGTTTTGAAGATTTCTAATATATTATCAGGCGTTACTTCAGTGAAACGAGAAGCCAAATTAAATGCTGAGTTTTCAGCTTGTGGCTCTAGTGGCGGTGCGTCTGTCCAGACTATTAAACCTCGCTTGTCCAGTTCTGCTAAAGAAATATCATTCACAGCATCCACAACCGAATCAGGCGCATACTTTATTAATAGCTTAATCACCAAATAACACCTCCATAAAGTAGCTGATATCCCAGCCTCAATCTCGTAATAAATTTGTCAGTATTGCGATTCCCCCAAACAGGATTACTACGGTTTTTTATCCAGTTGATTGGACTATGACAAATTTCATTATGACAACGGTAGCACGTAGGAAATGTGGATTGACCAATGATGTCGTTGCCGTAGTAAGCGTGATGGATTTCTTCACTTTTATTAGTCAGACAGACTACGCAATAATTGTGAGTTTTTCGGTGAGCGATCGCTACTTGTTTTCTGTACTGTTTGGGATTACCATATCGAGCATTCCAGTTTAATCGTCTGTGTAGCCGAGATTTTCTAATAGTAATGTCACCCCCTTTTCGTTTAACTCTTGCCCCGTTAATTCGTGCCACTTCTGTTTAATTTCCTGAAAATGTGGTCTTCTCCCTAATTCTGTTGCCCATTTTCTAATTTCTTGATACCAGTCAACCTGCTGCTGTGAGGATTGTTGATTATTTTTAGAACTATCAACAGTGTCATCATTCGGTTTGGAATCATGTTTTTGTTCCAGACCTTTGATATCAAATTCCGGGATTAGGGCAACGAAGGGATTAGACCGAGTGGGAATTACTAAGGCATAACGTACACCAGCTTTATCTAGTAGTTCGCAAGCTTG
>JBGTMK010000541.1:0-9418 GCA_041743605.1 Nostoc sp. | reverse complement strand
GATGGAATTACTTTATCCATTGCCAGAAGTAATTGGCTTGGGGTAATGTAGGGCTGTTGAACCTCAAAGTTAACAAGTGACATTAACAAGATGGTACTTACGTTTAATTTTGGCTATAAAATAATATAAACTAAATTCGGTTTTGTTCTCGTATAAAATACGCGAACACTGCGCCCCCTTAATCACCATACGCACTCTTGTTTTGCCAGATGGTTGACTCTGACATTATTTCTAGAGCCGAACTCCTACAACAAGCTATTGCAACTTTACAACTCTCTATACAACAAATTCAGGCTTCGGGGGAAATAGCACCACCTGACTGTTGTGTTTTACGTTACCAAGCACGCGGAAAAAAGCAAGCTTATTGGTACTATAAGTTACACGCTACCAAACCAATTTTTCCCACAACTCAACCCAACAAATTGAGCAAATATAAGCATTTGGGTAAGGCCGGAAGCCCTGCTCATATTGATGCTGTCCTCTCTGTGGCTAGAAGAACTCAAATCGATCACTTAACTTCCTGCATCGACTCTCTTCGTCAAAATTGGGTGGACTTGTACGATAGCCTCAAAGAGAAAAAGTAAGTCTAATAATATTGTTCGCGGATTGTTTACGCGAACAATATTTTCTTTGTTTTACCTCTATTTCTCCTTAACCGAGCAGTATTGGGATGACTCTAATTTCTAGAGTCCAAGACGTTATGACTAAACAGCTTTGCTATTTAGCGAGTATAAAAACCTGATATACTCACAGTAGTTTCTCGATGAGGAATGATGGCGCGATCGCTCCGAGTAGCCCCAGAGTATATTAAAAAAGTTAAGTCAGCACCTCAGCGTAACGGCTATCCTAGCCAGCAGTCCTTGGCTACTGATATAGGATTTTCTCTCTCCACAGTCAAAAGCTTTCTCACTGGTAAACCTGTTGACTATCTAAATTTTGTAGAACTTAGCAAAAAACTGGGTTTAGACTGGCAAGACATTGCATACAAAGAACCAGAAACTCAACCGCTTAAACCTCAGCCAACTAACGGGGAAGCATCACCCTTCATCACTGGCGCACCCATCACCCAGCCGCGTTACTTTTTTGGACGAGAGAAAGAATTAAAACGCCTCTTCAACTTACTCAAACGCCATCCCCTACAAAACGCCGCCATTATCGGTAAAAAGCGTAGCGGTAAAACATCCCTGCTGCACTACTTAAAAAATATCACCACCACCCCAGCACAACAGTTGCGCCCTGAGCAAAAATCTGACTGGCTACCGTATCCAGAAAATTACTGTTGGATTTTTGTAGACTTGCAAGACGCACGAATGCAAAGCCGAGAAGGACTGCTAAAGTACATCCTAGAATCACTGAAGATGCAACTGCCGACACCTTGCGATTTAGATCATTTTATGGATGTAGTCAGCGATAATTTGCATTTTCCCACAGTCATCTTATTGGATGAGATTAGTGTTGGATTGGAACGCTGTCCAGAATTAGATGATGGCTTTTGGGGATGTTTACGGTCTTTGGCAACTAACCATACAGGGGGGAATCTAGCATTTGTCTTGGCTACCCCCGAATCACCGATTGAAATGGCGCACAACACAGGACACAGTTCACCCTTTTTCAATATTTTCGGCTACACCGCATATCTAGAAGCATTAACTGAGACAGAAGCGCGAGAATTGATAGCAAGTTCGCCCATTTCCTTTACTGATGAAGATACAGAGTGGATTTTGACACAAAGTTGCTGCTGGCCACTGTTGTTGCAAATTCTGTGTAGAGAAAGATTATTTAACTTAGAAGAGGGAGAGAATGATGATAATTGGCGTGAGGAAGGTTTACGACAAATGAAATCATTTGCTGATTTATTAGATTCAGAACTAGCAGAGTAACTATGAAAGCACACCGAATTGAAACAAAGTTAACTAAAAACGGAACCTTGATTCTTGAGGATTTACCGTTTCAGGCTGGCGAAGCAGTAGAAATAATTGTTTTAGAACGTTTTCCCCAACCTTCAGAATCTAATCCTTATCCTTTACGGGGAACAGTTATTCACTATGATGATCCTTTTGAACCTGCTGTACCTATAGAGGATTGGGAAGTCTTGCAATGATAATTTTAGATACCCATATTTGGATTTGGTGGGTAGATAATAATGAACGACTAAACCAGAAATATCGAGATTACATTGAAGAATATCAATCTCAAGGACTAGGAGTCAGCATTATTTCTTGTTGGGAAGTCGCCAAACTGGTTGAGAATCGCAAACTTGCTTTTTCAATTGCAGTTGAGGATTGGTTAGCAGCAGCTTTAGCTTATCCAGGAGTGCAGCTACTCGAACTAACAATTCCAATTATCGTTGAATCAACCAAACTCACAGGTTTTCACCGAGATCCATCTGACCAAGTTATTGTAGCCACTGCCAGAATTTACAACTCTCCTTTACTAACTGTTGATGCCAAAATTCTGGCATATCCTGGGGTACAAACTCTTAAATAAATATCAACAAAGTTTCTAATTCTATCATCAACATTCACAAGGCAACTTAAATGCCTAACAATATACTCCACAACGCCTACACCAATACACCGCAACAGCACCCTAACTTGATACTGGGTAGCCTACAACTGATGTTCTGGCTATTCTTCCGTCCCGCAGCTTGGCGTAATCACCTCAAACACATTGACCCTGCTTTAGTGTCTTTATCTGCCCAAAGATGCCGTTTACGTTGGCCTAACTCGGCATTATTTCGATTGCTGATCCAAGGATACATATTATTACCTTTACTAACAAATCTAATGTTAGGCTTGCTTCTGTGGGTATTTGGTGAGCCAGTACATAATATTACGATTCGCATAGTCTCAGGTATAGTATCGGGAACAACAATAGCAATAGTATTAAGTATATTTTTTGCCATAGTAGTACCAAGAGTATTAACCCTAATGTTTTGCGTGGGTTTGGGAGTAGCATTTGGTATAGTATTTGGCGAGCCAATTGGAGTTTTGATTGGAGCCGCTTTCGCAGAAGCTTCGTTAGGCAGAACTTGGCACACTCGATTTAACCCTATGTTGATTATTTCAACTGCTTTATTAGGTACATCAAGTGTCATGACAGGCGTTACTTTCAGTTGGGTTTTGAGTGAAGCATTAGGCTGCAAGAATATTGCCTCTAACTCGATATCAGGCACAATGGCAGCGGTATCTGTAATTTCTGCGACAGTTGTAGGAGCAAGTATAAACTTATGGCGACCTGTGCTATTTTATCCATTTCAAACTGTATGGAACACACTAATTTATATATATGATGAACGTTTTATAAAGGCTAAACCTAGTTTATTGCGTTGGCATTCTGCTTTTTGGGATGAATTGCAGTTCTTACCTCTAATTCTTTTGGACAAACACTTGCTTTTAATTAGCCAACGTAAGCAAAATGAAATATTAGCTGCTTGTAAGTATTTAATTTTCACCCACCAATATTGGGCAGCTGAATCTGTTGTAATTGAACTGTTTGCACGCCTGTTAGAACGCTGTGCCAATGTGAAAATGATTGCTAAATTTCACCGTAGACTGGTAATTACTAATCTAGAGAGTCCTGCTAGGCTTCTGCCACGAATTTTTAATCAAATCAGCAAGGATGTAGATGATGCTTTAAATCAAGAGCAGGCTTACAACCAGCGTCTAGCACTCAGATATGTAGCAAACAATTTAGATACACGGTTACAGATATTTACCTCTAGTAAAGATAAATATGCTGTACGCTTTAACCCCATAGCCCAAAGATGGCGACAGATAGTAGCCAAGCATTTGGAGAAGCTAGCAACTAATGTAGACCTTAATCAAGAAATAGACTCACCTTACACTATAGGTAATCCTCTTACACAAGAGCAAAAAATCTTCACCGGACGCACTGATATTGGTATACGCATTGAGCAGTTACTCTTAGACCGTCGTCGTCCACCTCTACTACTATACGGTCAGCGACGCATGGGTAAAACTTCCCTCCTCAATAACATCGGAAAGTTACTACCCAATTCCATCATCCCGATGTTTGTAGACTTGCAAGGCGCACCTTCATCAGCTAGTGACCATGCAGGTTTTCTCTACAATCTGGCTAAAGAGATGGAAAAGTCAGCAAAAAAGGAAGGTGTAACTCTACCGTCCCTAACCCGCGAAGTGTTAAAATCTGACCCCTTCACCTATTTCTATGAATGGCTAGATAAAGTAGAACAGGCTCTAGAACAAAATACCGCCTTACTAGCGCTAGATGAATTTGAGGTGCTAGACAACGCCATAGCCAAAGGTCGCTTTGATGAACAGGATGTTTTAGGAATGCTGCGTCACCTCATCCAACATCGTCCCCGTTTCAAGGTTTTACTGGCTGGCTCTCATACTATCGAAGAATATCAGCGTTGGGCTAGTTATCTAATTAATGTCCAAGTAGTGCATATCTCCTACCTCAAAGAAGCGGAAGCACGACAATTAATTGAACGTCCCGTCAAAGATTTTACTCTCCGCTATGAACCTAACGCTGTAGAGCGAGTTCTACAACTCACCCGTTGTCACCCATTCTTAGTACAACTACTCTGTGCAGAAATTATTGTCCTTAAGAATAAACAAGACCCCTCTATCCGGCGATTGGCAACTTTAGCAGATGTGGAAGCCGCGATACCAAAAGCTTTGCAAAGTGGTCGCTTTTTCTTTGCTGATATTAAAAACAACCAAGTAGACGCTATTGGAAAAGATATTTTACGTTTTATCGCCGTTCAAGGGGAAGGGGCTATAGTCAGCCGCCAAACTCTATTGCAACAGTTCCTCGATGCTGATATTACTTTCAACTTGCTGTTGCAACGTGAGTTAATTGAGGAAGTTGACGACGGCTATCGCTTCCAAGTGGAGTTGATTCGTCGCTGGTTTGTTTGAATCATGTCCGGTAAATTAACTTATGATACGTCATTGCCAGTGAAGCGAAGCGATCGCAACATTTCTGCGATCGCTTCGCTTTGCTCGCAATGACAAGTGTTTAGCCAGACATGATATCAAAGACTCACCTGAGCTTAACTCGTTATCCAGTATTTTTATTTACCAAACCGACGCTCTATATCATCTGCCTGGGAACCGCCACGAACTGAGTTAATCCGTAACGAGGTCTTATCTTTAGAAATGTTATATGTTAAAGGCTTTGTCTTAGATATTCGCGCTTCACCCTCTTTAGCCAAAGTCTGGGGTGGATATTTAATAATTAAAGCTTTTATTGCCTCAATCCGTTTGGGTACTGCTGGATGAGTTGTATCAAATTCAGAACCAGGAGTTTGAGCCAAAACCTGCATGACTCTCAAACATCCTTCTGGTTCAAAACCTGCTTTCACAGAAGCTATGTAGCCAATTTCATCAGCTTCAAACTCTTGTTGTCGTTCTTGTTCTGCTAAACGCTGTTCTAACTCTTTTTTCTTTTTCTCGACAATCTGATTGATGCGTTGCTGTGATTCTACTCGTCGTTGAGCGCCTTGATTCCCCAGAACTGAACCGAGGAAACCACCGACATTTCCGCCGATTACATTACCCAAAACGGCGCCACCAACGTTAGCAGCTGTTGATTCTTGGTTTGCGGCTTCTTTTTCCCCCAGTACTTCTTTGGTTGCTTCTTCCTGAATTTTGGCAATCAACTCAGTTCTTTGAGCTGCACCAACAGCGATGTGACGCTTGGTGTGATGACCCATTTCATGAGCAACTACGCAAGCTAATGCTGAGGAATCACCAGCTAACTGATCAAGTATGCCATCGAAAATGGCAACCAGATTCACATCACTTGCAAATGCATTGACATCATATTTGGGAACAGCCACAACCCGCCAAGGACGATTATCTAATTCGTTGGCACGCGCTATTCTATCTATGACGCGATAGAGAGTATAAAAATCTTCGGGTAATTCTTTTTTAGCTTGCTGGTAAATTGTTGTCGCTGTGGGTGCTGGTTTCTTTTCTTGGGCTGGTTTAGCCTGGACTGGCAGCATTGCACTGAACAAAAGTAGGCACAAGGAGCTAGTAGTTAAGAGTGTTCTGTCCCAGTTAAGCATTATTGTTGATACCGCTGTTATGTAAGAATGATTTTTATACAATAATGCAAATGTAGTTTTTGTAAGTTTAAAATTTACCGAATCTTTAGGTTTAGAGCTACGTGCCTTTTAGGAGAGAGATTTAGAGAGGTTTTCCAGATACCGTGAAAAGTCGTAGCTAGACTAATCAAGTCTTCCTGCACCACTTCACCGTGCAGGAAGACTTGGCGTAAGACACCCTAGCAAAGCTACTGCTAAAAATAGAAGTTAGAATACAATACATTTACATCAGACTTGGCTAAATATTTACTACTTGTGCTGGCGTAATTGCTCTACTATATAGTCTTCTAGTTCTTGTTTTTCTCTGTTACTGGCATTTCGTTGATAAGTTCTTCCGGTTTCTTGAATAAACCGACGTTTCTCGCTTGGAGAAGATTTGAGTTTACCTCCAGTTGCTTGTAGCTTTTGCTGTAATTCTTCCCAAGTCTTTTCACCCACACTTTCACCTAGTTTGACTAGTGCCTTTGGGAGTAAGATTTTTGCCTCTCTTTGAAAATCTTCTTCTGTCTCAAGGGAAGCTAAATCTATATTGCTAAAGTCGATATCGATTTGGAAGTTACTCATAGAATTACATTTATTTTGTTCACAATTATTACCACAATCGGGGGAAGATGAGTTTTCAATTTTCAGCTATGAGCCGAAGATAGTAGAATTGTACTGTTTGATATTGGTAACTGAACTTGAAAACCTCAATTCCGAAAGTTGATTGAATACTTCCGGTAGTATAGCCCTACTTAATCATTCACAACAAGATTCCCGACTTATTGAAATAAGTGGGAAATCTCAGCCTTTTGATTTTCATTTATAAAAGAAGATTGCTATATATTCAGAAAGAATACACATAATTAATGACCGTACAATCAGGTTAGCAGTATTAAAAATGCTATCTTAAAAGCAAGGTAATTTGCTCAACTTTTGAGGAAAACGCTATGACTACAACGCTCAAAGAGGCTAATTCTATTGAGTCATTGCTAGGTAAAGAGGCTGAAGACCTGCTTACCCACAAAGCAAAAGTTTCTCGTGATTTAATACATTTGCCGGGGTCAGATTTTGTAGATCGAATTTGGCTCAACAGCGATCGCAATCCTCAAGTATTGCGTAATCTCCAGTTACTTTATTCTACTGGTCGTCTGGCAAACACAGGTTATCTCTCGATTTTACCAGTAGACCAAGGGATTGAACACTCAGCAGGTGCGTCTTTTGCGCCCAATCCAATTTACTTTGACCCAGAAAATATTGTCAAGCTAGCGATCGCCGCAGGTTGTAATGCTGTTGCTACAACTTTGGGAGTATTAGGTATCGTATCACGGAAATATGCTCACAAAATTCCCTTTATCGTCAAAATCAATCACAACGAATTGCTGACTTTCCCCAATCAATTTGACCAGGTATTGTTTGCTGATGTAGAACAAGCTTGGAATTTAGGCGCGGCTGCCGTAGGTGCAACAATTTACTTTGGTTCCGAGAATTCTACCAGACAAATTCAGGAAATCAGCAAAGCTTTTAAACGCGCCCACGAATTAGGGATGGCGACTATTCTCTGGTGCTATCTGTGGAACAACGCTTTTAAACAAGATAAAGATTACCATGTTGCTGCCGACCTCACCGGACAGGCTAATCATTTGGGTGTAACTATCGAAGCTGACATCATTAAACAAAAGTTACCCGAAAACAACAATGGTTACGGTGCAGTTGTCAAAGCCACTGGTAAAAGTTATGGCAAAACCGATGAGCGGGTTTACACAGAATTAACAACCGATCACCCAATTGATTTAACTCGTTACCAAGTGCTGAATTGCTACTCTGGGCGTGTGGGGCTGATTAATTCTGGTGGCGCAACTGGTAAAAATGACTTCGCCGAGGCAGTTCGCACCGCCGTCATTAACAAACGCGCTGGTGGTTCAGGATTGATTTCCGGGCGGAAGACCTTTCAGCGTCCCTTTGAGGAAGGCGTGAAGCTATTTCACACCATTCAAGATGTTTATTTGTCACCAGATGTGACGATAGCTTAAGGCAACGGAGAATAGGAAGCAGGAGGGAAAATTCCTCTCCTCTGCACCCTTCCCTCTGCCTCTTTTCAACGGGTTACGCCAGGATTCCACAATCAACGGCTTCTCTTGTCGGGGAGGAATGCCGCTCCGGGACTGGGGACTAGGTAGGAAGAGTTTTCTTCTCGTGCGTAAGCGTAGCTCGCCGGAGGCATCGCTCTTGCAACAAAACTTGGGTAGTGGTCTGAATCCCCGAACAATTTTCCTTCCCAATCTCTTTGAAAAGATAAATCTGGGTAATGATTCTGGGATATGCTTAGATAAGTGAAAGATTTGCCAAAAATAAAGTAAGAATGAAGCTGGCAGCAAGAGTAAGTCAGGTAACACCTTCATTAACCTTAGCGATCGCAGCCAAAGCTAAGGCACTGAAGGCAGAGGGAATAGATGTTTGTAGTTTTAGTGCTGGAGAACCAGATTTTGATACCCCAGCGCATATCAAAGCCGCAGCAGTAAAAGCTTTGGATGAAGGCAAAACCAAATATGGTGCCGCCGCCGGAGAACCAAAGTTAAGGGAAGCGATCGCCCATAAACTTAAAATTGATAATGGTCTTGATTACAAGTCAGAGAATGTCATTGTCAGCAACGGCGGTAAGCATTCTTTGTACAACCTAATAGTGGCATTGATCGATCCTGGTGATGAGGTAATTATCCCTGCGCCCTATTGGCTAAGTTATCCCGAAATGGTAACTTTGGTAGGTGGAGTTTCGGTGATTGTCCCTACAGATGCAACGACAGGTTATAAAATTACTCCCGAACAACTCCGTAAAGCCATCACGCCTAAAACTAAGTTATTTATCCTCAACTCCCCATCTAATCCCACAGGGATGGTTTACACACCAGATGAAATCAAAGCACTGGCGCAGGTAGTAGTTGATGCAGATATCTTTGTCGTCTCTGATGAGATTTACGAAAAAATTCTCTACGACGGTGCAGAACATATCAGCATCGGTTCTCTAGGGAAGGAAATTTTTGACCGCACTTTGATTAGTAATGGGTTTGCGAAGGCTTATTCCATGACTGGGTGGCGTCTTGGCTATTTAGCGGGGCCCGTGGAAATCATTAAAGCCGCGAGTACCATTCAAGGGCATAGTACATCTAACGTGTGTACCTTTGCCCAATATGGTGCGATCGCGGCGCTACAAAGTCCTCAAGATTGTGTCGAAGAAATGCGCCAAGCCTTCGCCAAACGGCGACAGGTGATGCTAGACAGACTCAACGCCATTCCCGGATTGAGTACCGCAAAACCAGATGGCGCTTTTTATCTGTTTCC
>JBGTMK010000540.1:0-16648 GCA_041743605.1 Nostoc sp. | reverse complement strand
GTCACGGGAATATCTTACAGTACGTGAGGTAAACAGCATACTGCGAGCGGCAAAAGTTTACGGACGGTACAAGGTGAGGAATTATGCGTTGATACTGTTAATATTTCGCCACGGGCTGCGGGTGTCGGAAGCTTGCGATTTACGATGGGATGCGATTTCCTTTTTAGATGAGGAGATTTTTATCACGCGCAAAAAAGGGAGTGATAGCGGGGTTCATCCGTTGCCTGTGGATGAAATTGAGGCATTGAAAGAATTAAAGGAATTAAATATTGGTGGTAATTACGTTTTTATTGGGGAAAGGGGAGAGAGGTTAACGTCGGCGGCGGTACAAAGATTGTTGACTAGGTTGGGGGAAGTAGCTCTGTTAAACATCAAAATCCATCCGCACCAGTTACGCCATGCTTGCGGTTACTACCTTGTGAATGAAGGGCATAGTACGAGGTTTATTCAGGAATTTTTGGGGCACAGGGACATCCGCCACACGGAAAAATATACCAAAGTAAATTCCAAACGCTTTTCTGGCATCAAGTGGAACACAATTGATGAGTAATGAAATGAACTGATAATCGCATCTCTATTCAATGCGTTTTGATTGGGGTGATTTGTGATATTTCAATATCTGCGTGGTGATCGCTTTTAAAATCTGCTTCGTCGTAAATTAGGTCGATCCCTTTGACTTTCAGAGATGATACAAATCTCGACGCGAGAGAAGAGACTGTACAACAAAGAAGCTAAAGATTGTTGTAGAAGCGTCTCCACCGTCCGGATAGATAACAATGGTGCCGACATAGCTAAAATCGCTGGCAGGTGTCCCTTTCTAGCGTTTTGGGAGAATGTTAATTGGTCATAACTCTTCCAAGCAAATAGACCTCCTAATAAACCCGCTTCTCCTCGCCATCCTATGCGCTCACCAAAAGCATTCAAATCTCGGTTCACGCTGTCAAAAATCTGCTTCTGCATAATGAAGCCAAAACGATCTTCGCTGTAATGTGCCCACAGATGATTAATGGTGGAGAGGTCAGTGCAGGGAAACTTTTCTATATCCTCACTTAAGAGGTAGCCCCTTGCTGTCTGCCCTGCCACCCTTATCATCACGACCCACGTTTCTCGATCTGCTTCTTGCCACTTTTTCGCCTTCAGCAAATCCCGCAGTCGGGTATAATCTGTGCCTCCAGGAAGCTCAATTCGGATGATATCCTCATCTTCAAGTCCAAGAGATTGCTGTAAGCTTTTTAGCCGTTCTCTTACTGTTCGAGTTATGGGATGTCCTGCTTGAATAGCTTTGGAAAATTCTTGTTCGTATTGCTGTAGTTTGTTTTTATACGCTGTGTCAGGAACTGGTTTAGAATTGTTTTTTTTCAAAACTGGTATTGACCCCTGTGAAAAACTTTCCAGTTGAATGGCAACCATACCTTCATTAAAGGCTCTTTGAAATAAATCCTGATTAACTAAGTTTTTATAACCCAGTCCATCATAAAAACCTTGAGCAAATGCAATCGCTGCTTTATCCTCAATTGGTTGATTCATGCCAATTACATAATTAATATATTGGCTAATTGCTATAGCAGTTTTTTCTGAGTGACAGGCATTAAGCAGAACACAGTTTACATAATCAGCGTGTAACTTAAATAGTGATGCTAAACCTTCTGGTGCAACTGGCTTATTATTTCCGCCATCATCCTCTAACAGCAAGCTGCCGTCTTCCAAACCGTGTCCACAAAAATGAACAATTTGAGGCTGTTCTTCTGCAATGGCACGACGGATATCTTGAGGATGTACAGCAGTTCTAATGCGAATTTCAAACAAATCCCGATTTGTAGCCCGTCGTATAGCTTCTTCAATTTCTCGAATTTCTTTATCTAAACGCAGACCGTGGGGTATTGCTGTTAGAATCAAAATTTTCTGCTGCTGATTAGTTTGTTTTTGGGAAATGTTAGGTGAGGAAACAGAAGAGGTTTCTGGGTCGTGATTCGGCAATATTCCTCTAGCAATAGCCCTCAGTTGTTGGTTTCCAGGGTTGGAATTACACGCAGCATCAACTAAATCTTTAACCCATCCCTGAGCAATTGCTGTTTGTATTAATTTAAAAACAATATCTTGTAAACTTCCTTCATCAGCAATCGCTCTTAGATTTTTATCTAATTCAAATGACAACATCTGTTCTAGAGATGCCATATTAGGAAAAGCATCAATTAAAGCCAATTGTAGTTCTTTACGTTGTTGACCAGATAAACTCATATTTTTCAATACAACCTATACTTAGAAGTTGGAGTGAGTTGGAAATTTTTCTCATGGGAGGAAATGAAAATTTTGATTAAGGCGGCGGGGGAGAGGTATCTGCATAGAGTTAGAGATCCGGCATAAACAGATTCAAAATACTGTTCGTTATACGGCGGAGAACCCCAGGCGATTTGAACACTTTGATTGGCAGTGAGAGCAGCCTTTTTGAGTGGATTTTGATCCACTAACATCATTTGCTGGCAGGATATTAGCCTTGACATCATTTTGTAAGAATAAGCTTTTCACCTGTACACTACAAGCATCATTGCCCTAATCTAGCTTTGCTATAATCTCAGCTGCATCTAATTGACCCCAGTAATAGCCCATTTCTTTACTCATACGCTGCGCCTTTTCTGCCTCCGACCGTGCTGCCAACAAATTGCTTTCTGCTAGATATAACCATGCCATACCAACACGGATATCAGCTTCATAGATGCGATAGCCACTGGTAACAACATAACTCAAAGCCTCATCCAAGTCGCTGTGTGCTGTCTCGACTTCACCACGTCGTGCAGCCCAACGTCCTCGTGCCAGTAGTGCTTCAATCAAAACATCTCGCCTGGAGATACTTCGCGCAATTTTGAGAGCTTCATTATAATGCTGACAGGCTTTATCATGCTGTCTAGCGTCAGCTTCCAAATCAGCCATAGCGCGGTGGCATTGACTATAATCTGGAACAAAGCGATAGAGTTCACAAAAAGCCAGATTATCCTCTGTAATTTGCCGAGCATAGACTACATTGCCAAGCCGTCGTAAGTGATCGGAATGCCTCACCCCTCTCTGACCGTAAAGGTATACTATGTTTGGCGTATTTCTCCGTTCGTATTCTTCTGCCTGTTTGAAGACTTTATCTGCTTCTTCCACAGAGCCACACTGATGGTATGCCCATGCTAATTTTGCTTGAGCAAAGATAAATGCATCTGTCCTCATTCCCAATCCAGCTAGTTGAACTGCTGTAAAAGCAGCCTCAGCACTATCTTTAAGCTTGCCTAGATTAGCATATAAGTCCGATATATTGTAGTATGTGATACTAGCGTTACCCCAATCTTCAAGGCTGATTTCCATTTGACTGGCACGTTCAAAGAACGGTAGCACTTCACCTAGTCGCCCTAAGCTCATAAGACAAAAGCCAACTGAATTTAGGATAAAACGTTGATCGCTTAGATCACTTACTTGTGGTTCCCGAAATACATCACCTTCAGGAAAAAACTCTTGTAATAATTTTAGTTCAGTTTCAAAATTACCTAAGTTATGAATTAGTGTAAATTTACCATTCTTACGGAACCCTTCCTGCCAAAAGTTAAATCCTTGTTCGTAAGCACCAACACAACAAGCATGATGCACTGCCTCAATAAGAGGTGTTAGGTCAGTGAGTGTTGAGTCAAAATCTGGGTTTCTGCCAACAATAAAGTAATAAACTGCAATAAGGATATGGAAAGCGCGAACCCGATCTTGTTCTTTTGTATTTAAGCACTCGAAGTAGTGAGTACGGATTAGTGGGTGTGTTGTGAACTCCTTTGTCTGTTGGTTATAACTCAAAAGACGGTATTTCAGCAAACACTCAATTACAGTCTTAAATTCTACATTACTAAGCCTATTAATGAGAGATTGGATAGCTTTAGCATCACTACTTTCCTGGCGTAAAATTCTCTCTAAGACTGCCTCTTTCACTGGTGTACGGAAAGCACTAAATAATATCAGAAATGTACGTTCAGCTTCTGTCAAATGTTCGTCATAGCGACGCAGAACTCGGCTCACCCGTTCATAAAGAGGCTCATCTAGGCTGGGGTTAGGGATATCTCTAATGTGAGCTACATCACCATCGAAAAAGTCTACCAAGTAAGCCCCCAGTAAGCTGAGGGTAAGGGCGTGACCATCCCAAGTCTGTACCACCTGTTTTAGTGCTGTATTAGAGCCTTGAACACCCAAATTTTGCAGCAAGGCACATCCTTCACTAAAACTAAGGCGCTCTAGATCCCTTTGTGTGTAAGTGGTGTAGTCAATTAGGTTTAACACAGGAGCACGGCTAGTAATCAAACAGAAGGATTCATGTTGTAATGCAGCGAAGTAACCTAAAAACTCGCGCATATCAGTCCTATTAAGCAGTCCGTAATTGTCACCTTTTTCGTGTTGCAGTACCTCCAACCCATCCAAAATAAACAAATATCGTCCTGTACTTAAAAGTGCTGTAATTAGAAGCACCCGTGCGTTATTTGATGAAAACTGGCGCAGGTCAAATCGCCCACGTCCTAAGCAAGTCAACGCTGTCTCAAAAAACTCATCTGTGTTACGCTTGTCGTAGAAACTCCACCAAAAAACTCCTTGTGGCTGAGTTTGTGACTGATCTTGCAATAAATTCTCCAGCCATTTGCGGGCAAAACTGGTTTTACCTTCACCACCAAAACCAATTAGTCCAGTAATACGGCGTTCTGAATCAGCCCAGTCATCATCCACCAATTTCAGCAACTCTTCTCGTCCAACCCATTCTGTTAGGAGTGGCGGCACACTATTGAGCATGATATTGGGATGGAGTATCGGTTCTAAATTTATTTCCTCAAAATTTGTTTTAGGCAAGGGTGCTGGACGCAATGCAAGGGGAGCATCTTGTACAGGTAGATTTATGGGGTCAAATGTCAAGACCTGGGTATCGATAGCCCAGCCGATGTTATCATTGACCGGACTATCTTTAGGATTCCAGTGTCTGCGGATTATGCCGACGACAAGGTTACGCTCTAGATCAAGGACTGCTGCACCACTACAACCGGGGCGAATATCTCGCGTTCGCAGTTCTATGGGGTTAGCTTTCAAATATCTACCTTGGGAATGTTCTACTGGCCCCATTATTTTACCTTCAACCCACCCAGAAAGAGTTTGATCTAATGTACGATAGCCGTAACTCATGAACTCATTGCCTTGCGACAGTGTTGCTGTCCCCAAGACAGCAACACTGTCGCAAGATAGAGTGGGCGGCTCACCAATTAATTGCAGTAAAACTACATCATCATCATCAAAAAATGCTTTAACTTTTGCCCTGCGACACTTTGTTTCCCCATTAAGTAAATGTGGGAAATACACCCTAACTTCTACACCTTGAGTGACTCGGTTTTCTTCAATAGCTTCTTGAACAACGTGATAACAAGTTATTATGTGACCTTCTTGTGAAAGAATAAAGCCTGTACCAATAGTTTCATTTTTATTTATATGGCGTATCCTGACAGTAAATTTATTGGGGTTCTGTCGGAGAATATTATTACTACTCAGACTTTCGTCACTGTTGTATGGTATTTTTGATATAACAGTAATTTTTGGTCTTAATAATTCTTCGGCAGTAGATTTCAATTTTGGATTTCTGGGGTTTGACTTTAGTGCTGCACGAACTAAGTCCTCAATCCATCCTTGAGATTCTGCTACTTTTATTAAAGTAAAGACAATTTCTTCTAAATTATTACCTCCAGCCAAATTATCTAATTTTTTTTCTAATTCAAACAATAGCATTTGCTCAAGAGATGATTTAGTTGGAAAAGCGTCAATCAAAGCTTCTTGTAATTTTTTCTTTTGCTGCCCATTGATAATCATATTTTTCTGCTGTTTGCATTACTTATAACGAAGCTGTGATATTGGATTGGAGGGTAGTTGTCTATTCATCTTTTCAAGTGATTAAAAATGTACAAAATTTATTAGACGACTTTGAGGAAGAAGGGGTGCGAGCGCGTCGCTTAAAACTGCTGATTACTTGGCAGAATGGGGTATATTTTGTCCAGTATCATGTGCTGGCGGTGAAATTGACCAAGATCATTTTACTCTTCAATCAAGCGGGTGGCGTAGCTTAAGCTAAACTAACTCTAGTTACTTCCCTAATGAACGCTGTGCCCCTGAAGATTATTTCTTTCTTTAATCAAGCTGGTGGAACTGGTAAAACCACCCTGACACAGAATTTGGGCTATCAGCTTGGTCAACGGAGACATCGGGTTTTGCTAGTAGATATTGATCCTCAAGCATCGCTTACTGCCTTCATGGGTTTAGAACCATTCGAGTTGAAGCAAACCATTGCCGATCCACTGTTAAAAGATGCGCCATTACCTATCCACCAGAATTTACACGGCTTAGACTTAGTTCCAAGTAATATTCTTCTCAGTGCTATTGAAGTACAACTTCATTCGGTAATAGCTCGTGAATGGAGACTCAAGCAAGCACTATTATCTGTGCAGTCAAATTATGACTTTGTACTGATTGATTGCCCTCCGACATTGGGAATTTTCAGTATTCTGAGTTTGGTAGCTTCGACTCATGTACTTGTCCCGATTCAAACCCACTTTAAAGCTTTTTTAGGCGTAGAGTTGTTGCTAGATTCTATTCGCCAAGTAAGAGAACGTATTAATCCAGGTTTAGCAATTGCTGGGGTCGTACCCATGATGCACGAAAGCCGTACAAGCCAAGGTAAAGTCATTCTTGATGGCATAAATGAACAACTGAGCGCTATAGCTCCAATTTTTCCTGCTATTTCCAGAGCAATTAGCTTTGCTGATGCTTCTATGGCAAGACAGCCTTTGGCCCTTTATGATCCTAAACACCCAGCTGTGCAACTTCTGGAAACCATTGCTCAGAAACTGGAAGAGGTCTAATGCCACCAAGAAAAACTAGTCGAGTAGCACCAAAGCTAAATACGGTTGATGCCTACCTCAGTAGTACTCCTAACCAATCCCCTACGGTCGTTCCAATTGATAAAATTCGATTACCTCTCAAACAACCACGTCGCTATTTCGACCCACAGAAGCTTGCCCAACTAGTACAGTCAGTCAAAGAGCATGGCATTTTGGAGCCAGTGCTGGTTCGCCCACTCCATGATGGGGAGTATGAACTGGTAGCTGGTGAGCGACGGCTACGGGCAGCACGAGAGGTAGGATTACTTGAGGTGCCAATTGTCTCCCATGAACTAGATGACAAACAAGCTCTCCAAGTAGCATTGATGGAGAACTTACAGAGGGAAGACCTAAATCCAGTTGAAGAAACCGAGGCAGTGTTAGATTTGTTGGCGCTGTCCCTGGCAATAGATACTAGTGAAGTCGTGTCCATCTTGCACCAGTCTTTCAACGCTAAACAAAGAAGTATTGAGTTGAATCAGAACGTTCTGATTCAACTTGAGCAGATTGAATCATTACTGTCGCAAATAGGACGTTTCAATGCTGGAACCTTCCGCTCTAGCCGACTTCCTTTACTGAATCTTCCCAACGATATCCTCATTGCACTACAGAGGGGGGAGATTGAGTACACTAAAGCCCAAGCGATTGCACGAGTCAAATCAGAGCAACAGCGTTCGGAATTGTTGAAAACGGCAATTGCTGAAAACTTACCTCTGAGCGAAATAAAGACTAGAGTTAAGGAACTGAAATCTGAAGTAGAAACCAAGCCAGAGAAGGTTTTGTTAGAGCGGTTTGTGGAAATTAGCAAGCGTTTACAGAAAAAGACAATTTCCAGCGATCTTCAGAAGAGAGAACGGATTTCTAAGCTTTTAGATGAGTTGGAAAAACTAACCGAGGAGAGTTAGGAGACGAACGCTGTTTTGAATGCTGATTAAGCAGAGGGAACTTAGAGAGGGAGAAGCCGTGCCAAAGAATTGTCTCGCGGCTAATGGGCTGCATTCATCGGTCGCCCAGAAAATCAAAGTTGGATGCCATAAATCCCCGCTCACTCCCACTAATTAGCACTAATGCTTTATTTGACAGTGTAAACTGTTGCTGATTGGCTCAGTGTAATCCTCATGATAATTAGGGAACGCTAAAGAATAAATTATCCAATTTGTATTTCCTATGTAACGATAATTTTGGTGTGAAATGGGGTGTAGATTGTGAGTTTTGACAACGTTTGTAAGGTTTTAGCTGAAAAATACCCAAGAGAATTTGTGAGTTGGTTACTGGCTGAAGTACCGACAAAAGTTAAGGTACTGAAGACCGAATTGAGTTTAGAACCAATCCGTGCAGATTCTGTGACTTTTCTGCAAACAGCCAATCGAATTTTACACATCGAATTTCAAACGCGCACCATCTCAAATCCTCCGCTTCCATTCAGGATGCTGGATTATGCGGTGAGGTTAATACGTCAATATAACGCCCCCGTCACCCAAGTAGTAATTTTCCAATTAACTTCGGCAAAATTATGGGTTCTTGGCAACTTTTGGTGATCTTGGTTGGGGTAAGGCAGACGGCAGAGGGCAAGAACAAATCGCACTTACACGTATCTCGGCTCAATACCGTCAGGGCCTACGGTGTACACACAAGTCGAGAAATCCTACCTGAAACTTAATTTATCCCCCTAGCTCTAAAATTAGGGGGATAAATTAAGTTTCATGTCGCCGAAAATTTGGATATTTATGGGGAATTAAAGAGTTGAAATCCTTGCTGCCTATACTTGTGTGTACACGGTAGCCTTTGAGGAGAGAGGTCAGACTGCATTGCATCCAAATGAAAACTGGTATAACTTTCATCTTCTTACTTCTCTCGCCTTTTTTGCTAATTCAGATTAGGCGTGATTTTATATTTTTTAACCTTGACTACTTCCGTAAATCTGCTATTAATACTAATATCCATTTTTACTCAGTTCTATATACCTATAAGTTTTTATACATAATTTAGCCTAGCGGCTATGCACATTAGTATCCCAAGTTCCATGTAGCTTGTGCTTTACGTGGGCTGAAGATGAGTCAACTCTAATTGTTCAAGTTATTTTTACATTAAGTCGTTAAGATTGATTATGAACCTATCTGGTGGTGAACTCAAAAAGTTAGTTAAAGCCATTGTTAGTGCTTATCCCACTAAAAATGATTTAGAAATGATGGTTCAGTTTGAATTAGAGGAAAGTCTGGAGGCGATCGCAGGTGGTGAAAATCTTACAGATATTGTCTTTAAGTTATTAACTAGGTGGGCAATTCCCAGAGGAAAAACATATCGCTTAATTTTAGCCGCCTACGAAACTAATCCTGATAATCCAGACCTGAAAGAATTTTACCAATCAGTTGTTATTAATAAACGGTTTAATACTGACTTGTCGGTAACAAGAACAGATTTTGGCCCCGATATTAGCTGGAAAGGTGAAACTGATGAAATTCAACTGCAAAATTGGCTGAAACCTAAATCTGATTACTGGGATGTGGGATTTTTGAAACGGGCAATTGAACAATCTACATCGGTATGTCGGATTGAAATACTATCTCGCAATATTATGGGAACAGGAGTTTTAATTACTCCTAATAAGGTATTAACAAATTATCATGTTTTTCAGCCTGATGAAGAAAGCAACATAGAAAACAACGCTCGTGATGCTGTTTTAAAGTTTGGCTGTTTTACCTCAGATAATGGTGTTGAAAATTCGGGGAATTCATTTAAATTAGATAACCAAAAACCAATTTTACGTTTTAGTAAAACTGAACATCTAGATTATATTTTATTACAAGTAGAATCTAAAATTACCCAAGAAAAAGATATTCAACCTGCGCGTTGGGATAGCAGAAAGTTACCTATTGAGAAAATGGGAATTAGTGTTTTACAACATCCTGAAGGCGATTCCATGAAACTGTCCATCAGTCACGATGGAATCACAGGAGTTTATCATGATAGTGGTTTAGTTCAATATGTTAATAAAACGGCTTTAGGTTCGAGTGGTTCACCTTGTTTTGACGAGGATTGGTGTTTAGTTGCATTACATCATGCCCAGAGAGCCAAAACCTTTGGAACAATTCGGGAAGGAATTTTGTTTGCTGCTATTTATCAAGAAATAAAATCAGATTTAGCTTAAATTATTAAGGAGTTAAACATGGGACGTAGAATAGTTAGTGACGAATTGCAGGCGAAAGGAGAGGCAGCAAAAATTGATGATTATTTTTCCAAGCTGCTTAAATATATTCCTACAGAAATTGTCGGCGGCTGGATTGCAATTACGGGGTTAATTAAAGGTGGCGCAGGTATTCCGACAAATACTATATTGTGGATTTTATTGGTTGTTTTTACAGGAATTACTGCTGCTTATATTCTCCAGCAAACATCTGAACCAAAAAAGCCACCAGCAGTTAAACAAACTACTATTTCTACGATAGCATTTCTTGTTTGGGTATTTGCGCTAGGAGAACCTTTTAGTTCATTAAGTTTTTATAGCCCTGTTTATGGTTCAATTTTATTGATTATATGTAGCTTAATTATTCCTTTAATTAACCCCATTGAGAGTAAGGCTAAAAGTTAGTCAAGATAATTATAGTTGCTATGGAATCGTGGTTAGAGAGTGAGATAAAACAGTTAATAGATGCCATTCTTCATGCTTGTCGTGATAAAACTGATTTGGCAATGGTGGTTCAATTTGAATTTCAGGAACATCTGGAGGCGATCGCAGGTGGTGAAAATCTTACAGATATTGTTTTTAACTTAGTAACTAAATGGGCAAGTCCTAACGGAAAGCTAGAAAAACTTTTTCAAGCCTGTTATAAAGAAAGACCAGATAATCCTAAATTAAAAGAGCTTGCACAACAATATAAAAATTATGAGAAGCTAGACAAACTTATTAATCTATTACAAAGATATTTTGAAGCAGAAAAAACTGTAATTTTTACTGCTTATGAATCATCTTTATATCAAGTACGTAAGCTTAATAAAACAAAACCTCAAAAAATAGAAGAAATAATTAATGAGTTAGATATGCCGATTCAAGGTAATTATAGTTATATAGATAAATTTATCGGCTATTTATCTTTTAGCAATACAGAAACATCTTTGTCTAATGATTTAAACCAATGGGGAAAAGAAAACATCATAAACTTTGATGAATTAATTAAACAGGTAAAAAAAGAGCAACGACAACGAGAGAAACAATGTCATCCTTGTCTAATAATAGCAATTAGTAAATCTGGAGATAATTATGTTGTTGAAGCATGGCTCATAAAAAATTTAGTTCAATATCATCGAGAATCTTTCTCTGATTGTGAACAACTTAAAATTGAAAATAAATTAGAAATTTTTACAGATAAAAATTTAAGCAATCTACCTAAAATTACAATAAATTTAATCCAGCAAAGTTTAATTAAAGCTAATAAATCAATAAAGCAAATTCATATTTTATTGCCATCTGAATTAATGAACCATGATTTTGATTGTTGGAAAACTGAAGAACATGAAGAAGGTGAAGAAGATTTTTCTACAGGAATTTCTGAAGATTATGAAGTAGTGATTCGTTGCTCAGATAGATTAAGAGGTAAAAGTCCACCTGTTTTTAAATGGCGGGAAAAAGCAAATACATTTAACAATCAATTAGAAGAATATGCTAATAGTGTTTTTGTTTTAGCCTCTAGTGATAATCAAAAAACTTTATTCGATCAAGTCAAACAGGAAGATGTAATCGCCGTAAAAATCATAAGTGTTTTTGAAAAAGAAGAGGTGTTGGGAAAAATCATTTTCAAATCTGCTCTTCCTGTAGCATTATGGACTCGTAAACAGATTCCTGATATTGAAGAGGAATTCAATAGGATTTTGAAAAATGAAGATAATGATATATCTTTAAAAGAATTACCCTACCAATTTAAAAGCAAAAAAGCAGAAGGCAAAAACGATATCAACCATTTATGCTTATTGTGGGATGACCCCAATTTACTACCACCCGAACAGCTACTAACTGAAAATAAACTCTAAACTGATTAATTTTATGACTGACTGGCAAATTTTTACCGGAAACAGTGAACCTCACGATGATTGGGAATTACCCGAATCTCCCAAGTGGCGACCTTTTGGTAAAGAAATTAACCCAAATCAAAGTCGCAGCCAAGTAAGAGGTGAAACTTTTCAACCTCGTGAAGAAGAAATAAAAATGGTCAATGCAGCTTTATACCTGCGGCGGCCTTTATTGATAACAGGTAAACCAGGAACAGGTAAATCATCTTTAGCTTATGCAGTAGCTAGAGAACTGATGTTAGGAGAAGTTTTATATTGGCCGATCACATCTCGGACTATTCTTAAAGATGGATTATATAACTATGATGCGATCGCTCGGTTACAAGAAATTAAACAGCAGCCAAATTCCCCAAATTTGTCTCCCAAAGACGAAAAGAAACAACAAGCCAGCAGCATTGAAGACTATATCACCTTGGGGTCTCTAGGGACAGCTTTACTCCCATCACCAAAACCCCGGATTCTCCTCATAGATGAAATTGATAAAAGTGATATTGATTTACCGAACGACCTTTTAAATATTTTTGAAGAAGGAAGGTTTGAAATTGAAGAGTTAGTTAGATTAAAAAAAGAAATTCCCAAAGTAAATGTTCGTACTGCATATACCACAGATATTACTCACGAAATTATCGAAGGAAGAGTAATTTGTACTACTTTTCCCCTCGTCATTTTAACCAGTAATGGAGAGCGAGATTTCCCTCCACCATTTTTGAGACGATGTTTACGGCTAACTATGAAAGAGCCAGGTAAAGAACATTTAGTTAAAATAATTGCGGCTCATTTAGGTAAAGAAATAGCAGATCCTGAGAATTCCAAAAAATTAACAGATGAAGCTCTTGATACATTAGTTGATAATTTTATTAAAGAAAGAGATACAAAAACCCTAGCCAACGATCAACTTCTCAATGCTCTATTTATGGTCACAAAAGGACGCATTGAAACTAAAGATGGACTGATTAAACAACTGCTGCAAGATTTAGGTCAGGTTGAAGAAGATGAGTAAACCTTCTTACTATGACGCAGTAAAACGTTTTGTTAATATCTTGGAGCATAGTGGTTTAAGGAAACTTTTAGAACTAAGTGATGAGGATATAGCAGATACTCTTTGGTTAGCTTTGCAAATGGGAGTAGAAAATACTCAAATCAGAGAAAAATTTCCTGAACCTCAAAAAGAAACTGAAACCATTCCTGAAAATACAAATATTCAGCCTCCTGTCCCCGTTGAGCCACCTATTGATATTTATACGCCACCTCTAGATTCGTTGTCTCAAGAGTCTCAAAATGAAGAAAATATAGAGGGTTTACCGTTTCAAGTCCCTGCTGCACCGGCTTTAGCAAACAAACTACAAATTAGTAGAGCTTTGCGTCCTCTCATGCGTAAAGTTCCCTCATCCTCTAGAAGAATTTTGGATGTTGAAGCCACTGTTAACCATATTGTAGATGCTTTGATTGTAGAACAGGAGATTTGGGTGCCTATCACTAAACCTCAACCTGAACGCTGGCTAAATTTTGAGTTAGTGGTAGAAGAAAACCGTTCTTCATTTATTTGGCAAGAAACCATTAATGAATTAAGCCAAATATTAGAGAATTATGGAATATTTCATACTGTCAGAACTTGGAATTTATCAAGTGACCATCAAGAAAATTTACAATTAGTCAGCAGAAAAAAAGGACACCAAAAAAATCATTGTCAATATAATTATCGAGAGTTATATCATAGTAATAGACGAGGCTTAATTTTACTCATAAGTGATTGTCTATCTACTATTTGGCAACAAAAAACGATATATAAGTGGTTACAAAAATGGTCAAATCAATCTCCAACTGCAATTATGCAGCTTTTCCCAGAAAGACTGTGGTTAAGTAGTGAGTTAGGTTTAGGCTATAAAGTTAAATTGAGTGCTTTTAACCCTGGTGAACCTAACTCTAAATTAATTTGTGGAGAAGATTTAGATATAGAGCAAGCCTTAAATTTACCTATCATTACCCTAGAACCTGAATCTCTCAAACAATGGGCTAAAGTGGTTGCAGGTTATGGCAGAATTCAAACACCAGCCATTGTTTTAGACCTTGATTTTGTTGAACAACAAGTAAACAAAACAGAAATATCTCAATCTTTAGAAGCATCACCCGAAGTAATAGTAGATCGTTTTTTAGCCACCGCTTCACCGACAGCACAAAGATTAGCTGGATTAATGGCAGCTGTTCCTGTTAGTTTACCTGTGGTGCATCTCATTCAAAAGACTATGCTACCTAAATCTACACCAGTAAATGTGGCCGAAGTCTTTTTGAGTGGCATGATTGAAAGAAAAAAAGATGTTTCTTCTTCCGTTTATATCCATAAAGAAGAGATAAAAAATAGAGAAGTTTCTGAATATGATTTTGTGCCAGAAGTACGAAAATTACTCAACCAGGCAATGCGTTTAGCGGAAACCGAGAAAGTTTTAGATGTGGTATCTGAATATATCGCTGACAAAATGGGATTATCCATTAAAAGCTTCACGGCGCTGCTTTTAAATCTACCAGATTTCAGTCTAGAAAAACAAGAAAATTTATTACCTTTTGCCCATGTTGCAGTAGAAGTTTTACGCAATCTCGGTGGTAAATATGCCGACTTGGCAGAAGAAATTAAAACAAATAAGTTACCAAAAATACTAGATAATAATCACCCACTTTTCCAATTATTTGCAGGAGAGTACACCTGTGCAGTTAAATGGGGTGGAGAAACTGGTACTTGGCATGAAGGCACAGAACTTTTATCAATTTCTCCACAGGGTAAAGTGAAGTTTCGTTCGCGGTTGGGTTTGGCCGTAATTGAAAATTTGCAAACAGAAGAGCAAAAGCTGTCATGGAGTTTTGATAATAATCGCACTGCTGCTAGCATTACTTTTCAAGAAAATAGTGAAAATAGTTATTTTTGGTCAGGATATCAAACAGGCAAATTATTTGAGGGATGGTTGAATTATCCCAATGAAGGCAGGATAGATTTTAGAGGTTATTTGTCTAATTTTGAAGATAGGATATTAAGAGCTAGCGGCGAAACTTGTCCATCTGGCTTCAGTTTGGTGACATACAAAGAAGCTATAGAAAACAAAGATGTACTGAGTAGAAAGTTAGAGACTTGGGACATTGCCCGACTTGCAGGCGGCGGTTCTATGGATGGTTCAGGATATAATTCAAAGATACGTCAGGAAGATGAACGCGGACTTGGGCATTCTCTTTGCAAACGATTAAAATTAGGCGTTATTCAGTTCACTATAGCCACCGTAGAACGTCATTTAGACAAACAAGAAGAATGGATTATTAAACGTCAACAAGGTCAAGCAGAGAGAATTATTGAGGTATTAGCAGAAGGCATTGAACTTGAACTGATAGAAATTCCCACAGGGACATTCTGGATGGGTGCGCCAAAGAAGGAATTAGAGAGTAGCATTAATGAAAGACCACAACATCAGGTAACAGTTCCTAGCTTCTATATGGGGCGATATCCTATTACACAAGCACAATGGAAAGCTGTAGCCGCGCTCCCGCAAGTTAACCGAGAACTAGAACTAGACCCATCTAATTTTAAAGGTGCAAATCGCCCTGTTGAGGGAGTTTCTTGGGACGATGCGATTGAGTTTTGCGATCGCCTTTCCCAACATACAGGCAAAAGCTACCGCCTGCCTAGTGAAGCGGAATGGGAATATGCCTGTAGAGCCGGAACTAGTACCCCATTTCATTTTGGTGAAACAATTACATCAGAACTGGCCAACTATAATGCTACCCAAACTTATGGTGCTGGGATGAAAGGAACATATCGAGAGGAAACAACAGAAGTAGGAAGTTTTGGAGTAGCTAACGCCTTTGGGCTGTACGATATGCACGGCAACGTATGGGAATGGTGTCTTGATGGTTGGCATCGTAACTATGAAGGTGCGCCAACAGATGGCAGTGCTTGGTTGAATGATAATGAACTTTCTGAAAAGCAAGGATATACCGTGCTGCGGGGGGGTTCCTGGGACAGCCTTCCTGTATTCTGCCGTTCCGCGTATCGCCTCAACCCTTCCCGCGTCAGCCACGACAACGATCTTGGTTTTCGTGTAGTGTGCGCTGCCGGGAGGATTATTCAGTAGCACTTTATACTTTAGTCATTTTACACTTTACTCTTCTTTTTTTTTGCCCTTTGTTAGGGTAGCGAAGCAGAGCGTTATAATTTTTTTCAAATTTAAGTATGAGAAGTTCCCAAACTCACAATTGAATGAGAAAGTTAAGGCAAAAAGAATCAAGTAAATGTGATTTTACCCCCTGCATGACCAAATTTTGAACCATAGCGTGACCAAAAGTTAACGTAATTTCAAGTGTCACTATACCCAAAAGATTTCTGGGTCTGGAAGCATAACCGAGTATTTCAATGTCTGAAACCATTATTGTTGCGTTACTGGATTGTCAGTAAGTCCTAACATTGGAAGGATAACTTGTCTTTTGACTCAAAATGGAAGCATAAAGCTATCCGCGAGTCCCAAAATGGAAGTATCCTTTAAACCTAATAAAAACGTTGGTTCAACACTAGTTCTATTTTCTACATCCTCGCTGGGCTTAAGTTTGGGGCTTAGAACCATAATTTGTCCTTTTGGCGATTGGAAGCATAAGCCGTCCTTTTCTGCCAAGTTATCGTTCCAGTGACA
>JBGTMK010000539.1:0-9889 GCA_041743605.1 Nostoc sp. | reverse complement strand
GTCACGGGAATATCTTACAGTACGTGAGGTAAACAGCATACTGCGAGCGGCAAAAGTTTACGGACGGTACAAGGTGAGGAATTATGCGTTGATACTGTTAATATTTCGCCACGGGCTGCGGGTGTCGGAAGCTTGCGATTTGCGATGGGATGCGATTTCCTTTTTAGATGAAGAGATTTTTATCACGCGCAAAAAAGGGAGTGATAGCGGGGTGCATCCGTTGCCTGTGGATGAAATTGAGGCATTGAAAGAATTAAAGGAATTAAATATTGGTGGTAATTACGTTTTTATTGGGGAAAGGGGAGAGAGGTTAACGTCGGCTGCGGTACAAAGATTGTTGACTAGGTTGGGGGAAGTAGCTGTGTTAAACATCAAAATCCATCCGCACCAGTTACGCCATGCTTGCGGTTACTACCTTGTGAATGAGGGGCATAGTACCAGGTTTATTCAGGAATTTTTAGGGCACAGGGACATCCGCCACACGGAAAAATATACGAAAGTAAATTCCAAACGCTTTTCTGGTATCAAGTGGAACACAATTGATGAGTAATGAAATGAATTGATAATCGCGTCGAATATCTGGTGCAACTGGGCATTGAGGGCATTAGTACTCACAGCTTCCTCAGAACTGCGTTAACCAGGATGAGTGATGCGGGGATACCGTTGCGCCACATACAGGAGATATCGGGGCATCGGACTTTGGCAGCTTTGGAGCGATATTTGGGGGTAATTGAGAAGCAGAAGCAAAACGCGATCTCTGCTTTGGATTTTTGAATATTTCTATATAATCTTAAGTTTTTAGAAAAAATAAAGAAACAAGGTATATCCCGTTGCTCTTTATATAATTTTGAGGCTAATACTTTACAATTTATTTTTGCTTAATAAGTATTTATTCCTGTTCACGTTTAGCAAATTCTATATATTCTTCCCTTTTTGAAAGAGTATATTCATCACAAAATTTTAGACTTTGGAAACTGCTTAATTTAGTTGGTAATTTAGGCAATAGCTCAACAAATTCTTTTTTGTTTACTAATATAAAAGAATCAATACGGATTCCTTGCCGCGTTTGATGCCCCCATTTATAAGAGTAAGTTGTATTGCTTATTTGATTAGCCGCTTTTTCAAGTGGACAAGCAACATATTCACCTAAATCAATAAATACAGGAAATTTAGGATTAACAACCAAACTTATAGGTAATAATGAGACTTCTCTCTTTATAAAAATACCAGAGTATCCTAGTAGTTCAAAATAAATATTATTGTCTTTATCAACAATAAAAATTTTTTTAAAGTTTTCCGCAGTTAACATCGAGTCCCACACCCACACACGATTTTTAGTAGCATCAACAACCCAAATTAGTTTATTAGTATCACTACCGTAGAATAACTCTCTTTCTTTGATTTTAGCCGCACTTAAAGCCGAGTGTTGAAATTCAATAATTAAGTTATCAATTTTTATGTCAGCACGGTGGCTTACACCGTCTTTCTGGATTACTACTTCTCGGTATTCTACAGGAAACAAACTTTGCCATCCCAAATGCCAAGCTGTCATTTCATACCACTGATCACATTGTGTAAGAGTCTTATGTGACCAATGATGTAGTTTGATATTTCCACACTTAGCAATTACTTCGGCTCTACAACAAGGACAAATACCTTTGAGCTTAGATTTTGGGAGTATCTTATTTCCTGATTCATTTAAGGCATAAAACATAATATAGATTATTGATATTTTTTACGACTTTTAATTTAAAAATACAATACTAATGATAAAGTTAAACTCAATAAAACCTCATTTTAAGGAATTCTTCATAGTGTTGTTTTAGAGCCTCTTTATGAGGGCTAGGAAATTGTTCATTAGGCTTGCGTAAATACTTTTCTAGAAGCTCAACAGCATAGCAAGTATTAATCAAGTTAGGAGCAATAACTACCTTTCCTGTATCTGGATGGATTGAAATTTGATATAAATCAAAAAGCGTATGAATGTCTGCACGAAGGAGCAAACCATTAGAAACATAATTTGTCTCACTTCCATTATACGAAATAATATGTGCTGCTTCTAAAGACATTTCTGCGTCATAACCTGTAATGCAACACCGATATTCATAAGCTTTTAGCAATTGTTTCCTAAATTCCCCTTGTCCTTGTCGTTGAACTATAGATGTAATGACTCGCTTTTTTGCATCTTCTTTATCAGGTGAATTATTAGGTAACTCCCAGACTTTAACAAATCCTCCTCCTTCTACTGAAAAACAAGTACAATCTCCACTAGCAATTAAGCTACCATCAGGGCTAAAAACTATCACATTGGGATATAAAAAATCTACAGATTGTAAAAGGGTTTTGCTAGAAAAATCATAAATATTAATTAAAAAACGAGAACTGCTAATGTCATAAAAACCACTGGCGAGAAGTTGACCATTAGGGCTAATTGCACAACAGCTAATAAAGCTTGAGTCGGGAGATATAGTATGCAATAAAGTTCGAGTGTCTAAATTCCAAATTTTAATACCACCATTTCCGTAGCTAATTAAATTTTTCCCGTCAGGAGTTACAATTATGGAATGTGAAGGTGTCTCAATAGTATGCAGCAATTCACCAGTATGAGGATTCCATATTTTGATAGTATTATCATCGCTGTTACTAACTAAAGTATTTCCATCCACCCCAAAAGCAAGGTGTTTTATTCGCTGATTGTGACCTGCTAAACAATGGATTAATTTTCCTGTATGCGGATTCCATAAATATATTTCTCTGGTTTTTGTTGTAGTTCCCCTAATCTTACTTTCATATTTTTGAGTTCCACCACCGCTAGCCAGAATATTACCATTGGGACTGAAAGTAACTGAAGAAATAGGGTCTTTTTTAGCTGAGAAAGTATAAATTAGCGTTCCCGAATCAATATCCCAAAGTTTGACTTTTTTATCAAAACTACCACTGGCTAGTTTTTTGCCATCAGGACTGAGTTCGAGGGATGAAATTACTTGTGAATGACCTTCAAAAGTAGCAATAAGGTTGCCTTTTTTTAAATCCCAAACTAATATTTGACTACCACTACTACTAACCAGCTTTTCATTGTCTGAAGTAATTACGACTCCGTAAACCCAACTATTGTGATTTGCGAAAGTTGCAATGCAATTTAAAGGTTTGTCGAACACCATAAAGTTATTTTCAGAATGCTACCCAGTTGTCGGTTAACTCAAAATGTTGCCTAATGCTGTATTGATGCTCTATACTTTGGCCCAAACAAGATACCTCCAAGACCATTACCATATTCTTGAAGCTTTGCTCTTTCTTCCGGTATTGACTGATTTAAATTTTGGGTTTATTGAGTACATTGAGATAATTGGTTTTGTGTAATTATTAAAGCATTTTCGAGATTAACCAATTTTTCTTCTAATTCCATAGCGAACCTTTTACTTTGGCAAGAAAAAATCCTTTTATCAAAAGATACTATTAAGGTGCAGGGAATACATACTACTCTGCACCAATAAGCTGAGGGTAAACAGCCACTCACGGGTGCTGTAGAAAATTATTTGTTCAGTCTCAACTCGAATGTAGTGCCTTTAAGTATTGAGCTTGGATGAGCTTCAACGTAAGCTTTAACAATTTCTTGAAATGCTTCTGCATAACTAAAAGCTGCTGCTAACTGTTCCCAACTTGGGGTACGAGAGAATTTAATTCCTTGACTCTTAGCTACTTTTCGACAAACATTGTAAGAACCATGCTGTTCGATAAGCTGGTATTTATCAATTTTCTTTGTGACAAAAGGCAAAGATGCAACAGCAGTTGGTTCATCTGACTCTTGCTTTTTTAGCTCATTAACAGCAACCTGAGCAACTGTGTATATAGCAGCAGCATTCTGTAATTCAAGTGCCTGATTTTCTTTTAGTTGCTCTAGCAATTGAGTAATCTGTTTTTTCCCCATACAGTTAATATTTATTACCTCTCTGACCTTTGTTGTGAAGCAATATCTGTTCCCATTTGTGGCTTATCTTCTTGCTCACTACCATCTCTTCCGTAAAGATGCAATTGGGAAAAGTCTTTATTTATAGTTTTTGGCTCGTCATCTTTTTCTTCACGCCACCATAGCACAATTGTTTTAATTGCTTTGACTAGACTAAAAAAACGATGAGGAAAAGCCAGATACGCCCATTGACCTTGATCTGAACTTTCAATATCTGAGACAGAATCAAATGCGGATGAGAGTTTATCTAAATGCCCAGACATTGCTCCAATTTGAAGTTCCAGACCTTTAACAACCTCTCGATTCCCCTCTGCAAGAGCTTCTTTATCCTTTGTTAGTTGGTTAATCATCAGTTGTAGACGGTCAAAATCTGTTTTTACCTTAAGAATAGTTTGTTTATGTTCTTCATTTCTTCTTACTAGCTGTGAACGGCTGCGATTCGTGAAAATTAAACATTCTCGCATCTCTTCATACAATTTCTTTGCATCAGGAGTATTTAAACTCTCAATTGTTTTAGGGAACTCTGTAGCTGAACGGAAGCGAGTAGGTAATTTATCCGAGGTAGCCATAGGTCACTTGAAAAAATTTAGGTTAAAGAGAGCCAATACATTATATAAAATTATACCTATACTTGCATAAGTAGAAATCTTTAGAACAAAAATTACAATTACTACTCCGCATCTCACACCGCACATAGCTCGGAGGAGCGATAACATTTATTTACTACGTGTCCTATTGAAGGGTATCCCGGCTGAACCCCTTCAATAGGTCAGTCCCCCTGGTGACAGCTTGCGTAACTTTACCCCATTTAAGAACTCGTGGCTCGGAGTCGGACTTTCTCGGAGTGGAGAAAAGCGGGATGCGGGATCTAATTGGCTAAGGCATCCAGTTATAGTTATCCGCCGAAAATTCTACTCGTTTTGAAAAATCCGATTTGAGTTGGTAATTTCTTTTTACGTAATTAAGTTGCGATCTTTGGCGGAACTAGAGTTTACAAACCACCAGATATCCTTTGCCCATGCCAAGATAGAGCGATCACAGTTGGTACTTGCCGGAGTCAGTTTGTATATAGGCTTTGTCTATATTAATTTCTATATAAGTTCTGGGAGAATGCCCTGGCTGCCAGCACCACCCTGCATCAAAAGTGCCAGATTACTAATGGTTAACTGTTGCCGTAGATGAAACGAACTGAACATCGAGGTAGTGTCTGATATCTTCTATTTTTTTGGTTGAGAGTGCTTTTCTTCTCAAAGATGCAACAACACTATTAGCTCTAACCAACGCCAGCCAAATATCTAGGCTGTCTGCAATTTTTGTAAGAGTTTCTTCTTGAGACGTTATCTCTTCTTCGAGGTGATCTGGGTAAAATATCCCCCCAATTAATCCCCAATCTGGGCGCTCTGCTTCTAAATCTAGACTAATGTAGCAGCTATCAATTGCTGTGATGCCGGATTGACGAGCAAGCTGTCTTACCTTTTCCTTTATCCTCAAATATTCTACTGGAATCATAATCTTTCCGTAACTTCTTTCTTGTCAGCATTCTGCTTCCCTGATTCGGGCATCATAAAAAGCTAATTCATCATCAGTTAGTTTCTCCATGCTTACAAATTCAAATATTCATATTTTTAATCATTCTTCATCCTCTACTTCTACAGATAAATTCTCCAGTTCTGCCTCCAACTGCTCAATAGTTGGTAACTTTGTTTGTAACTCTTTTGGTAATGACTTAGTAAGTTGAGTTTGCCATTCAGCAATCCCAATTGGTTTATTGACATCACGCAGTGCATACTCAGCAATAACATTATCCTTACTTGCACATAAAATTAAACCAATTGAAGAACTATCTAAAGGAGATTTGAGCAAATCATCCACTGCCGAAAGATAAAAATTTATTTTTCCTGCATATTCAGGTTTAAATTTACCAGTTTTCAGTTCAATTACTATAAAACAATGTAGTTTAACATGATAGAAAAGCAAGTCTATATAAAAATCATTATCTCCTACTTTTAAATTATATTGTTGACCAACAAAAGCAAATCCTACACCCAATTCTAAAAGAAATTGGGTAATATGTTTAACAAGTTCTTTTTCTACTTCTCGTTCTTGTGCTGCTTCTCCTAAACTTAAAAAATCAAAAACATAAGGGTCTTTTAAAGTTTCTCTGGCAATGTCTGATTGAGGAGAGGGTAATATAACATCAAAGTTATTAACAGCTTTCCCCTGACGTTCAAAAAGTCTATTGTTAATTTGTAGAGTTAAAATATTTCGACTCCAACCGTTTTCTAAGGTTTTTTGTACATACCATAGCTTTGCTGTTATGTCTTTAATAGCATCCAAAATACGAACATTATGCCCCCAAGGAATTAGTGCAACAAGCTGTTGCACAATTTGCTCATCTGGGTAAGCTTCAGCAAAAGCCCGCATATAGTTTAGATTACGTGCTGAGAATCCCTTCATGTCTGGGAAAGCTGCTTTTAAATCTCTGGCGAGACGTTCGATAACTTTTGCACCCCATCCCTGCTGCTGCTGTCTGATGATAATTTCGCGCCCGATTTGCCAATAAAGTAACACTAACTCACGGTTAACAGACAAAGCTGCTCTTACTTGGGCGTTGCGTATGCGTTCTTTTAACTCTCGTAAAAAGTCATCATAGCCATCCATTGGTGATAAGTTATCAGCCATACCCCAACCCGTGTAAATTCTCTTTAATTATTGTCTCTTGTGCTGTACAATCCGCCATCATGACTGGAATGTGACTAAACTGCAATGATTATTACTATCGCATCGTTCAAAGGGGGTGTAGGAAAATCTACCACAGCAATACATCTGGCAGCTTACCTTGCTATCAAAGGTAAAACTGTACTAGCTGATGGTGATCTTAATCGCTCTGTATTGCATTGGTCAGAGCGTGGTAAAAGTCCTTTCGATGTTTATGATCAGAGCGAAATAGACCAAGCCAACGATTTTGAGCATCTTGTGATTGACACTCCCGCCCGTCCTGCCAGTAATGAGTTGAAAGCATTAGCAAATAAGAGTGATTTACTGATCATTCCCACACATCCCAGCACTTTCGCTCTAGAAGCATTGATTGAAACTGTGGGAGAACTGAACGAATTGCCGCCTGGAAGGTTTAAAGTTTTACTGACTTGTGTTCCTCCTTCCCCCAGCCGTGATGGATATAAAGCCAAAGAAAGTCTTGAAAAATTTGGCTTACCCTTGTTTAAAACTTGGATTAGAAGAATGGCTGTTTACCTGAAAGCTGAAAATTTTGGAGTTCCAGTTTATATGGTAAAAGATCCTCGTGCTTCTGATGCCTGGAGCGATTACCAGGCAGTGGGTAAGGAAATTCTCTCATGACCAATTTTGATAAAATTCTGGAGGTCGCTCAAAAACGGCAGGGGCAATCTCAACCCCTAAAGCTCCAAGATTCTACAGTTTTACTGGAGCAGATTAAAGACCGTGAGCAGGATACGCGACCTTTAAATCCAAAGCACGTTGAGTCTTTGGCAGAGTCAATTGCTGTTTTAGGATTAATAGAACCATTGGTTTTAGATAATAAAGCTAGATTGCTGGCTGGAGGGCATCGGTTAGCGGCAATTCAACTTCTAAAGGAACAGCAGGCAGATAAATATCTTCATCAGTTCCCAGATAATCGCATTCCTATCAGAATGTTGCCATTTGATGCGGAGTCAGAACCAGATTTGGCACTGCAAGTAGAAATAGCAGAGAACGAACAGCGTAGAGACTATACGCCAAACGAAGTAAAAGCAATTGCCGAACGTCTACGCACTGCTGGATTTATTGACGTAAAGGGAAGACCCAAGAAAGGACAAAAGCCTTTAATGCCTGCTCTAGCAGTTGTAGTTGGCAAAAACCTGCGTACAGTACAAAGATATTTTGAATCGAAGCAAGATACTGACAAGGATAAAAGTACGACAGGTGTCGTACTTTTAAAACAAGCGTTAACTAAGCTGAAGCAGTGGCAACAAATTGAGCCGAAAACACCGCAAGAGAAAGCTTTAGTCAAGCGGCTGCCAGAACTCCTGAACTTGATTGAGGATGTCTTGGGTAACGATAAATAAACTGATGTATCTGGATTTTAGCCAAGATATCGACCAAGCGAAAAGTACGACAGGTGTCGTACTTTTAAACCAAGCATGAACTAAACTGAAGCAGTAGCAAAAAATTTATGCGCGAGCGCTTCGCTGTTACTGATTGAGAATGCAAAACTGCTCTCAAGTTTTTACAAGAGAGCAGTAGCAGCAAAGCGCGATAAATTTACATGGGGCTTCATAGATTCAATGCCCCGGTTACTGTATAGGTGGTTCGGTATTCTTACATAGACAGCTTACATGGTAGCAAGTTCCGAAAAAATTCATGTTCTTTACAGAGAATTCATGAATCGCACTTTTGTAGAAGCGGTCAACTTCATACCTCAATAGAAAATTCTACAATGGTTTGTATAGGTGCGAGTCGTCCTAGCCTTATTTCACGACTCCAAAGATGCGATCGCAACCTCATCACATTACTGGTTAACCATCTATTAACCTTTTACTGGATGCAGAGAGTTGGCTTCTATGTCATTCTAGAAAACGAGAGTTAAAGGAGTGAGTATTTTTGTTGTTAGTATTGACAGGCTTTCCCCTTTTGGTATCTACAGACTTTTCTCCAAAATTTAAATCTCTACACACTAATATTTTTGGAGATAATCAATGTCAATTTATCCCTGTTTTGTCACTCTCGGAAAACAATAATCTCAGGCTGATTCTGAGACTTTGATTTCATCAAGGTTTGAGGCTTTATTTTCTAACAGAAACTAAAATTTATAGACAAAACGTGGAAATTAAAGCCCTGTAACCGTTTGGGCGATTAGATTCTCCCAATCTGACAAAAGAGGGTTATGTAGGCAACCTCTCTTACGAAGTTAAGGAAGATGATATTAAGGGTGTTTTTGCTGAATATGGTACTGTAAAGCGTGTTCAACTACCTACTGACCGTGAAACAGGACAACCACGCGGTTTTGGTTTTGTAGAAATGGGAACAGATGCAGAAGAAGCAGCTGCCATTGAAGGTCTTGATGGTGCTGAGTGGATGGGTCGTGACCTGAAAGTGAATAAGGCTAAACCCAGAGAAGACAGAGGTTCGTCTGGTGGCGGACGGGGCGGATATAGTGGCGGCGGTGGACGCGGACGCTACTAAGTTTAAGTGGATGGGACAGGGTAATTGACAGTTTTTTATCTACTGTTTTCTGGAATTCGCACTCTAGCCTTGGTAGTCATCCTCAGAAAAGCCACTTATAAAGAACGCATATAACTAACTTGCCTTTGAGGAATATAACCTCAACGAAAACCCAGCCTTTATGACTGGGCTTTTGAGTGCGAGAGCGATCGCCGCCAAAGAGTAATAGAACTTAAGCTTAAGTTTGAAAGGTAAATCACAATGCTTCCAGCTTTTTATGCGGCTACTTTACGGTTAAAAAACGGACACTTTATCGTTATTGAGGAGATGAGTTTATGATAGACCCTATTTCTCTTATTCTTGCAGCATTAGTAGCTGGCGCAGCAAAAACGGCTGATGGTGTAGCTCAGGATGCCTACAATGGCTTGAAAGCTTTGATTAAGAATAAGTTTGAGAGCCTTTTTAATTGAGCAAATGCAGCCGACTTGGTTGCAGACAAAGGCTCAAAACAGACTTTACCGATTTGGAAGTGTGCTGGTTGGAGGACTGCTTATAGTTTTGATATTGTGGCCAATTTACGCGTGTGATCCACTTTATGGTGTTGGTGATATACCGATAGAACATTGGACTTTGGACAAAAAGAAAATAGTTCGCGAGTCTCACTCGCGAATAAATGAATGATTAATCTTGTTTATAGTGACGAGCAGAAAAAAAGCATAGCCATCAGACCCCCAACAAATAGTA
>JBGTMK010000538.1:0-23805 GCA_041743605.1 Nostoc sp. | reverse complement strand
ACTGCGCGGCTACCATCAGTAACATTGACAGCATGAACCCTTCCCTTAAGAGTCGCCGCCATTTGAATCATGTGCGCTGGATCTCCCCCTTTCGGTGGCGCTACCTCGGCGGTAACTAGAAATTCACCTGCTTGTACAGCTCTCTTGAAGGCTGTGTGGCTATGGGTGTGATGCATAAAATTAAGACTTTCAATTTCTTAAATGGTATAGCAAATCACACCTAAAAGGGAAAACTTAGAGAGGAAGAGAGTAGCCTAAAGCAGCTTTTACTTGTGATAAAGTTTGATTTGCGATCGCTCTAGCTTTTTCCCCTCCATCGCGCAACACAGACTCTAAATAGCTTTTGTCCGCCGTTACCGCCTGATATTTTTCTTGGATTGGTTTCAGAGACTCAATAATTGTGTCCGTCAACAATGGCTTGAATTGTCCCCAGCCCATATCCTGACACTCAACGGCAACATCTTCCTTCGTTTTACCAGAAAGCAATGTATACAGGGTTAACAAATTATTACACTCTGGACGCGCTGGATCGTCAAAAGTCAGTCCCCGAATCGGATCGGTTTTGCAACGCTTAATCTTGTATTGAATCTGTTCTGGTGAATCTAGCAAACTTATCCAGCTTAACTCTGAAGGATCGGACTTCGACATTTTGCGTGTACCGTCCGCCAAACTCATTATCCTTGCCCCTTCCTTGCGAATCAAAGGGTCTGGTAACTTCAGAACTGGTTGATCTGGTTTACCAAATTGATGATTTAACCGAGCTGCAATATCCCGTGTCAATTCCAAATGTTGCTTTTGGTCTTCACCCACTGGCACTTTATCCGCTTGGTAAAGCAAAATATCCGCTGCCATCAGCACAGGATAATCCAATAAGCCGACACTGACATTTTCTCCCTGCTTGACGGCCTTTTCCTTGAACTGAATCATGTCTTGCAGCCAGTTTAGAGGTGTAATGCAGTTGAGCAACCAGGTGAGTTCACTGTGGGCCGAAACGTGGGATTGTACAAAGATGGTAGAGTGATTTAAATCAAGACCACAAGCTAGATAGAGAGCAACAAGGGTGTAGGTATCAGTTGCCAACTGTGTTGGTTTGTGTGGCACTGTAATTGCGTGCAAATCAGCCACAAAAAGGTAATTTTCGTATTCGCTCTGACCTTCTACCCAGTTGCGAATGGCTCCCAAGTAGTTACCTAGATGGTAATTGCCGGTTGGTTGAATTCCAGAAAGAACACGTTGCTTGCCCATAAATTCCAACTTAATTATCTCAAATCCGCGTTGTGTAAAGTGGCGATGTCTGGCGACAAGTCGCTTGCGCCTACGCAAAACTCATTTAATTTTGACATTTTCCAGGCCAACTCGCCGTTACGAGATGAGAGATTTTATAGCAGTTGTAGTCTCACATGGTTCACGCTATGAGAGAGTCCGGGAATTTACGGAGGTTGTACAAGCTCTTTGGGATAGTTGGGAAGACGACGCATTTATAATGTTGTGAGAAGCTTGATCTACTTCACTGGTGCGTCCTAGCTGGCTGTAGCAAGGATTACTTTACAAAAGATAGACTATAAACTACTGCATCTCAGTCTAATTACCGTATATAGTTATTATTAGATTAAGAATTTCATATAAAAGATGCTGGACGCGTGTATATCTATAGTGGATTTGAGTTGAGTTAGATACATTAGGGTATATTACAGGTATGGGCACCTTCGCCTGTCTTCCTCGCGGCAGCAACCCTACTCAAAAGTAGATATATCCCGCAGCAAACTAGGAATTTCCCCTTGAGATAAAGGAAACTCCAACAAGGTTTCTCTAAGACCCAAATATCCAGATTCAGCAAACGACAAAAGCATTCGCGAAAGCGCTAGCCAAACCTCCGATTCGTATTCCCAATCACGATAACGCGAAGCTTGCCCAGCAATTGAACGTAACGCCCAGAAATAAGAGTTCCGCACCACTGAACCACCTTTCTTAAACTCTGGTAAATCTTCGTGGTTGATAAAAAGGATTTTATTTTCAATTCTGGCTCTCATAACAATTTTGGATTTTGGATTTTAGATTTTGGATTAAAAGTAAATTTTAAATAGGGTGCGTTATAATCTGGTTCGGTTAAGGTTTTTTGATTGATCATTGTAGAGACGGCGATTCATCGCGTCTCTTGCCTTAACCATAGGGTGTGCTACGGCTTTAGCCTAACGCACCATGTTATAGCTAAGTGCTGAGTAATGAGTGATGAGTAAAAACCCAGTTTTTTCAAGACTTTGAGTAATCAACACTGTCCTAATCTGTGTGACTACGGCTATATATCGCGCTTCCCGCTATTATGCAATAGAGTTTTTCTCCTTGCCCCTCTCTTAGTATAGCTTTCAGCTATGAGGATGTACCTCATAGCTGCCGGAAGTGCTGTATCGCGGTGCCTCGTCTTTACCAAAAAGCTCCTCTTTGTCTCTGTGTTCTCTGCGCCTCTGTGGTTCAATAAATAGCTTTTCAACCGCAGAGACACAAACAACCCAGAGATTTTGTCATTACAAAATTTCTACATTTAATACCTAAAAACTGGTGTTTAAACCCACACGAAAAGTAAATCCAGGGCTATATATGCGATTAACTCGCTCATATTGCTCACCGAGGAGATTTTCTAAGTAAACAGTCAATCCGACATTGCTAGCTAAAGGTACACGACCGCTCAAATCTAAATTCACGAAAGATGGCGCAAAATCTGTAATCGTGTCACCAGGGTTTGTAAAGAAGGCTCTGCGAGTGCCACTGTTGTAGGTAACATATAAGTTAGCCTGCCAACCTGAATTTTGATAACCCACACCAGTTTGCAGTACAGAGTAAGGAATCAAACCTAACTGTAAACCTGTTTCTGAACCTGTTTTTATTTGAGCATCTGTATAAGTGTAGTTGAGGAAAGTTGACCAGCCAGCCGCAATTCTTAATTGCAATGCAACCTCTAAACCATTGGTATCTACTAGTCCAATGTTTTCCCATCTGCCGGCGATGATTCCCAAGCGATCGCTTATACTACTACCAAAATAAGTAAACTGCCCAATCAGATTTTGAGAAAAGTTGACATCTACTCCTGCACTCCAAGTAGAGCCAGTTTCCGGTCTTAAATCAGGATTAGGTTCCCAACCATGAACTGTATCATAAACATACAACTGATCTAACCCAGGATTGCGCTGTCCCCCTGCCCAACTTCCCCGCACTGCTACTATTGGTGTGACGGCATAACGTAACCCAACACTAGGATTGAGATAATTTCCAAATTGGCTGTCAAAGCTTTGTCTTAGCCCTAAATCTATCAGAAAATCATCGCTAATATTCCAAGTATTAACAGCAAATAAAGCTGTATTGAACAAACTCCGATCTTCAGTTTCGTTATTGGCAATTCTCGCAGGATTTGTACTCAAAACATCACCGATTAAGTCGGTGTTTTTCAAATCTAATCCCCAGCGCAATTTATTATTGGAAGTAATTTTCCACTCGTGATCTACCCTAGCTGTAAGTTGTTGTGTATCTAAAACTCCTGTACGGTAAAATTCTCCTGTAGGTCCATAAGTGCTGAAATAATCTTGGTTATAACCAATTGAGGTTGTAAGATTGGAGCTTTCGCCATTACCTAGGCGAGTTTTCCAAGATAAGCCAACGTTTAAACCATCATGGTCTAATCTATCTCTTTGGAGAGGAAAACCGAAATAAATTAAGCCGCGACGACTGCTGAGTTTAGTTATATCTAAATTCAAAGAATTTTTTTGATCTAAATCTACTCCAATGCTACCAAAGTAAGTACTTGTAGCTGTGTCTGCATTCGATAAAAATCCCTGTTCATCACGATTTGCTGCACCTACAGGAACGCGGTAACGATTATCTGTAAAGAATCTTTCAAAGCTAAAGTTGTACTTAACTTTATCAGATGAGCCACCATAAGTTACTTGTTGATTATTCAAACTCAATGAGCCAAATTCTGCACTAGCGCTCAATTTAGGTTTTCCATAACCTTCCTTGGTGATGATATTCACAACTCCCCCAAAGGCTGAAGAACCATACAATGCGGAGGCTGTACCGCTATATAATTCCACTCGTTCAATCGCCTCTACAGGAATGCTATTTAAATCGGTTCCACCATGATAAGTGTTGACATTATTGTTAATTGGTCTGCCATTAATCAGAAATACAGATTGATTAATTGAAGCTCCGCGATAATATGTACCTGTGTGAATATCTGCACCATGACCTACATCATTGATTGCAAAACCAGGCATTCTTTTTAAGATATCGGCTAAACTTGTAGCGCCCTGCTTTTTAATTTCTTCTTTATCAATTACGTAAGTTGGGGTAGATTGAGGTAGGTTGTCTGGTTCTGCGATCGCTTCTATGGTAATGTCTGTATCATCTGTGTCATCTGGCTGAGTTTCTGGATTAACTTCACTCGGTGCAGATTGTTGAGTCAATAATTCGGCATTAGTAGCGGGTAGCTCAATTTCGCTCAAACTCGGAATATCTGAAATGACTTCGGTTGATTTATCAGTATTTCTCTGCTTAATTTCACTCTCAGCAGCAAAGCCAGGAAAGGCTATCAGTAAACTCGGTAAAGCAACTGTTAGCAACAAAAAATCCTTTTTCACGTTCTCTTTCACACCAAGTAAAAACAGTCACCACTTAGCATTGTTGCTGTAATAGTAAAATCGTGTCAAAAGACACTCTGTCATATATCCACGAAGTATTGTGCTACACGTCTAGAGCAACTACCGTTAGCAAAGCGTTAGAGTCATCTCCCAAAGAGAGGGATGAATAAGTTCGTAGTAAGGACTTTAGTCCTAGATTTTTAAGCACTGAAGTGATTACTACAAACTCATCATATTTAAAATGTTCTCTATATTACATTTTTTGCTCTCTCAAGGTAGGAAGAGGAGACAGAAAGCAAAACAGGCTAAAAATTTTATTTTATAAATGAAAATTTAATTTTATTTATTTGTTAAGTAGCTTTCACTATTGCAAATGTATAATCTATTATTTATTTATATTTATTGAATGTATAATCTATCATTGATTTTTGTTTATATTCACCTCTATTACTTGTTTATCGGTTGGGATTGTGGAAGTTAAAGTATCCTCTTTGAAAACAAAATACAGTATCACCTAGTAGTCATTTATTAACGGAGTTAGGAAAATTGTAATTACCTTAACTTCTGCTTCAAAAATCATGAGCCATTATATGGATAGTTAGCACGTTTACGGCACTATCCAATGTCTCAAGACTTATTGAACTCCTTTCAAGAAGCATACAGCAATCTCGAACTGTTTCCGTTAATGGAACGGAACGAAATGAAAAGATTTAGAGTCGAATATGGTGATGATTTGATTGCAGACCTGAACCAATTAGTGGAAGATAGTCCTAATGGAGATGGCAAAATAGTCTTTACAGGACATCGGGGATGTGGTAAGTCTACTTTGTTAGCTGAGTTTAGCCGACAAATTCAAGATAAATATTTTGTAGTTCTCTTTTCTATTGCTGACAAAATTGAAATGTCGGCTGTTAATCATATTAATATACTGTTTGCGATCGCAGTTAATTTAATGACAGAGGCAGAAGCCCGCAAAGTTGATATTCCGCAATCTACTAAAGAAGCTCTTTATAAGTGGTTTGCTACCCGCACTCGCACTGAAGAATTAAATTTGCAAGCAGAAGCTAGTATAGGTTTTGACCTCTTAAAATTGATTAGTTCTAAATTAAAAGCTGATGCAAGCGTTCGGGATGAAATTAAGCAAGAATTTGAACGCAAGTTATCAGATTTAGTTGCCAGAATTAATGAAATCGCTGCTTTAATTCAAGCTGCAACTAAACAAAACGTTTTAGTAATTATTGATGATTTAGATAAACTTGACTTAGGCAGAGTTAACGAAATTTATCGAGATAACATTAAAGCTCTCTGTCAACCCAACTTTCAAATTATCTACACCATCCCGATTGCAGTCCTTCGAGAAACATTTATCAGCACAATAATTGCCACTGAAACCAACGATCAAGTTGTAGCGATGCCTGTCTTAAAAATATTTGATAAAGGTAAAAATCGCTTCCCAAATGCCCAACCTCGCCCGGAAGCAACAAAGATTCTCGGTGAAGTTTTACAAAAGCGGATTCCTAGTGAATTAATCACGGCTGAAACTGCTGAAAAAATTGTGATTTACAGTGGTGGCGTATTGCGAGAGTTAATTCGCATTTCTAAGGAATGTTGCCGTATATGTTTGCGGACTATCCGGCGTAATCCTTCAGTCAAAGTTATCATTGATGATAAAATTCTCCTGCAAGCAATCAATAAAATTCGCAATGATTTTTCCATACGCTTAGGAAAAACTGATATCGATATTTTGCAGAGTGTGTATGAACAATTTATGCCCAATGACCCTAAACAAGCAGAGTTTTTAGATTTGTTACATGGGCTGTATGTTCTAGAATATCGCACTGATGAAACTTGGTATGATGTTCATCCAATTATTATCGAAAGCTTGAGAAGACAGGGAGCGATTAATGTTAAATGAAGAATTATTAGATGATGAGGGAGAAAATCAAGATGCGTATGATGATTTAATTGTTTCTATTGAAGCTCAAAAACGCGGCTTAAATTTACTGGTTGCGGTTTGCGATGATGGTAGCTTTCGTGATGAGATTATTGCCCAGTATGAAGCTGAATTACAACCCGCCTTCGGTGCATATCGAGTAACTTTAGCACGTCAAGAACCTAGCCTCAAAGCTGCTCTTAACCAACTGGTACAACAAGAAGAATATCTCCGTCAGCAGAACCCGGCGGTGATTACTGTGACGGGTGCTGAACAACTTTATTTTCTCAGATTGGGAAATGAGCAATCGGAACAGGAAAAGTTTTTTGGTTACTTACAGTGGACAAGAGAAGGATTGCGCGAATTTCCATTTGCGATCGTGCTTTGGGTAACTAATCAAATTTTAGTCAGCCTGATTAAAAAAGCCCCTGATTTTTGGAGTTGGCGCAATGGTGTATTTCGGTTTGAATCTAAAAAGACGAATGCTATTCCTGGTAAAGAACTAGAAAATATCCGCTTTGTTTTTCGAGATACAGAATTAGCCAGCACAGATACTAATGAAACTAATCGCTTTTTCTTACCCATCCAAGATTTACAAAGGCTAATCGAGAAAGTAGAACAGGAACAGGGGACTAAAGATCCTATCTTGGCTACCTTATATTCAAGGTTAGGTGATATTTACCGCAGCAGATTAGAGCGGGGTGAATCTCAAAATTATCAAGAAGAACAGGAATTAGCAATTAAATATTGGCGTCAGGCGAGTGAGTTACAAAATGAATTAGGTTTGCAGGTAGACTTAGCTAATAGCCTCAATAATTTAGCGGGAATATATCGTGCTATCGGAAACTACGCTGAAGCCGAACCACTATATAAACAAGCTTTAGAACTGAGAAAACGCCTATTAGGAGAGAACCATCCTTCTTTTGCTACTAGCCTGAATAATTTGGCAGGACTATACAAATCTACTGGACAATATAGTAAAGCGGAACTCTTATATCAAGAAGCTTTGGAACTGAGGAAGCGTCTGTGGGGAGAAAACCATGCCGATGTTGTCGCCAGTCTGAATAATTTGGCACTACTATATGATGAACAAGGACGTTATGACGAAGCAGAACCTTTGTATCTGCAATCATTAGAACTCGAAAAACGTCTACTTGGTGAAAATCATCCTTCTTTCGCTCTGATACTGAATAATTTAGCGCTACTTTATTATCATCAAGGACGTTTCACTGAAGCTGAACCGTTGTCGCAACAAGCAATAGAACTTGATAAGCGATTTTTGGGAGAAGAGAATCCTGATGTTGCAACAGATTTGCACAATTTAGGTTTAATATACCGCGCTCAAGGACGCTACAGTGAAGCGGAATCTTTGTTTTTGGAATCATTGGAACTCAAGGAGCGTGTATTACAAAAAGCGCATCCGCTTTTAGCAGATACGATCTACGCTTTGGGTTATATGTACAGGGAGCAGGGGCGTTACAATGAGGCGGAATCTTTATGTATAAAAGCATTAGAACTTGATAAGCTTTTGTTGGGAGAAAATCATCCCAATGTTGCTGAAAGTCTCAACAATTTGGCGGAAATATATCGTGCAACGGGGCGTTATGGTGAAGCAGAACCGCTTTATTTGCAAGCTTTAGATATTTGCGAGCGAGTCTGGGGTGTAAATCATCACCGTAGCGTTACCATTCGTCAAAATCTAGATAAACTTGCCGCAGTAATGGCGAATCATGGAGAGTGCGATCGCCTAAAATGAGATAGCCGATGGAGAAAACTTTAAAGGAAAAACTAGAACAGTTATCACTGGAACCACGCAAAAAGATTGAAGAAGAATCTAACTCAATATGCTTGGGACGACGGCCTACTACTTCTCTTAAGATACAAGGTTGGGTTGAACGAAGTGAAACCCAAGATCAGCGTTGGGTATCGTGATGGGTAATGTTAGGTTTCGTTCCTCAACCCAACCTACTAATTACTACTAAATCTAAGAGTGGCATCTGTGTTTGGCTGGCTATTAGAGTAATTTTGTAATTTTCTTGATAAATGATAAACAAACACAATAAATAATTGTCCTGAAGTGGGAACACTAGACTTAGACATTGTTGGAAGTCACCCCACACTATGAGCATTACAATTATCAGTCTTCGAGCGGCACTGCAAAGCCTGCCCGAAAATGCACCAGAACCTGTTGTCAACGACCTTTTCGCCCCTCACTTCTTGAGAGCATTAGGATTTCAATCTGAAGAAATTCATCCTGAATATAACACTGGTGACGGAGCTGTTGATAAAGCAGCCAGGAAAACCATTGAAGATGATGTCTTTTTACATACAAAATCTAATCCATACCTTCTGCTGGAGTTGAAAGGGAGGGATATTAACTTATCTGAAGATGCTGCACAGTATCAAAGAACAGTTAATCAACTTAAACGTTATCTACTTGCACCTAATTGCAAAACAGTACAGTGGGGAATTATTACTAATTCTTGCCATATTCAACTGTTTCGCAAGCATGGAAAAGTGATTTATCCTGCTACACAGTGTCTTCCAATTGATGCAGATAACATTGATAATGTAGTCGCTGCAATTCGGAAAAAAATTGAAAATCCCACGAAAGCCTTAACTATCGCAGTTTATAACAACAAAGGTGGAGTAGGTAAAACGACAACTACCGTCAATTTGGCAGCTATCTTAACTTTTTTAGGGAAAAAAGTTTTAGCAATCGATTTCGATCCAAACCAACAAGATTTAACGAGTTCTTTAGGTCTTCCATTAAGCAAAGGTAGTGTCTTTGAAGCTCTTAAGGAACGGGGTATAGAACTTCAAAGTACTCTACATCCTTATAAATTCCCTTTAAAGAAACTTAATGCAGAACTTAGATTTGATATTATTCCTGCCGATCAAGAACTGACAGATGCACCTGAAAATCTGTTGCGTAATCACTTAAAACGTCACACTCTTTATCAGAAGTTAGAATTCTCAAGGCAAGAATACGACTATATTTTGATAGATGCGCCACCCAACTGGCGAGTGTTTAGCCAGTTAGCTGTATATGCGGCAGATGTGGTTCTCATTCCCACAAAACATAACAATCTTTTCTCTTTAGAAAATGCAGCAATAGCAATCAAGAAATTCATTCCTGAAGTCCAATCTGAAAAAGCTGATGGTAGTCCTATTCCATTGCCAATTTTTTTCAATGGGGAAAAGATTACACTACCTCAGTTGGCAATTGCTCAACAAGAAATTAATAATATTCTTAAAACTGCCAAGAAAGAGGGATTTGATTTACTACCTTACTTTTATCCCAGGTATACCAATGCTAAAAAAGACCTTCATATTCATGAGGTTCCAAGTTACGCTAACATAGCAGGTTCAGCTTTCTCGCGCACTCCTGCGGTTTATCGAGATCGATCTGCTCATGAATATTACAAAAATCTAGCAAAGGAGTATTTTTTACAATGAGTAGCCTCAGCGATATTGGAAATTTGATGCATCTATATTTAGATGAAATTGACCCTGGTGAAGGAACTAATGCACCTGAATTTTTGATTAAAGCTTCAGCCCATTTACTAAATCAAAAGGGAGGAAGAAATTGGATTCCAGTTATTGTGAAAGAAACTGGCAAAGATAAATATGAAGTAATTGGTAACTCTTTCATTTATGCGATTGTAGAAGAGGCCGGCTTAGAGCGAGTTTGGTGCATTATTGCTGATAGTAGTGATGACACATTTGAAGTCACAAAAGTATTAGCAGGAGAAGAAATTCCCAAAATTAATCTCTCTAAAGCATCTAGAGATGAAATCATGGCAGCATTAGAATACTTAGTTGAACAACCAGGTAGTGTTCTCAAAGCAGTTAAACCTGCTATAGCTACAAACAGGATTGATGAAGCTCCTCGTCAATATTGGAAAACATTAGATCCAATTCTCAATCTGAAATGTGGTATTACCAAAGGTAAAAAACTTGATGCTTTAAATCAAGTTTTTTATCTAACTCCTCAACCAATGCCAGATACAATTACTGAAACTGGTATTCTCAAAACAATGACAACAGATGATCTAAAAGCGATAGCGAAGAAGCGAGGAATTACCGGCATCACTAAAATGAAAAAAGACGATCTTGTTAAAGCATTGAGTAAGCCTTAAAAGTAGCGAAGAGACAACAGAGTAATTGCATCTTTTCTGGTGCGTTGCGCCTTGGCAACAACGCACCGTTATCTCAAATACAAAATTGCTTACCCATGAATATGCATGGCGCGATCGCACTCAACAATAACTAACATCATCAAATCTCCTAGCGAACCCCAACGAAACCAGCTTGCTCAATTGCTCTTTGTCCTTGGTCAGTTAATAAAAGATTGGCATAAGCATCTCCAATCTGCTGTTCCCGACCTTGATTCTGCTTAATAATTACAAACAAATTCGCAATCATCGGATAACTACCATTTTTGATCGCCTCAGTATTTAGCTGGTTGCGCTGACGTGGACACTGTTCAGGCGATACCATCGGTTCGCGGTAGGGGGTAATTAACTGACCAGAAGTGTTACCCAACGGTAAAGCCTTCACACTACATTGAAAGACTACTGAACGGGCAGAAGCGTAATACACACCACCAGGGGTTTTACTGAGTTGGCGCACTGCCTCTGTAGCAGAGTAGATATACTGGACATTAGAGCCAAGTGCTTGCCCCTTTAAGTCGCTGTTACTAGGGAATATTACTGTATCTGCGTCCTCTGGTCGTTGGGAAAAAGCTGTGATGGGTAGATTTGGCCCACCTACTTGATTCCAATTGGTAATTTTCCCCAAATAAATTTGTTGCAATTGTTCAACTGTTAAACCCGGCACATTGAGTGATGGGTTAACTACCACTGCTATCCCATCCATACCCACCTGACGTTGCTCAAGGGTGAAGCCTCGCTCTTTTGCGATCGCTTTTTCTTCATCTGTGAGAGGACGGGAAGACTGAGCAAAGTCTAGTTTCCCATCAAGCAACATCCGAATACCGGAGCTAGAACCAGGGCTACCATTAACAGGGTTTACATAGCGTAATTGTAGTTCCGGGCGATCGCTCTGGATCTGAGAATCTACCAATTGCCGGATAGATGCCCAAGCTGTACTACCTCCGTAGTTGAATGAGGCAGTGGGGACATCAGCAACTGTCTGAAAACTGGATGCATTACTAGAAAGGGTATTTAAATTTTGATTAGAGGAAGAGTTAATGTTGTTGCGGGATAAATTCGGCTTCAGTAACCACCAAAGTAATCCGCCAATAACCATAAGTGTTAATACTTTACCAATAATCAAACCTCTGAGAAAGAGGGCAATTTCACTGTTAATTAAAGCTTTTCTTTGATTTGTATTGTCCATATCTTTAAATAAATGTTGTTTATTGTATTTATCTTACAGTAATCTCTAAGTATTTATTCTACAGTAATCTTGAAATATTTATATTCAAAGTAAATATGTAATAGCTAGTTTTATGATTGCTGCTATCTTAGTAATTTTTTATAATCTCGTGAAATGAATATTGGTCTTTACTCCTAAGTCTTAATTACGAATTACGTTAGCGACGCAGGAGCGTCATTACGAATTACGCCTTGCTGTACTGGTAATTCAACAAATTTTTCTAGAAACCTCTGTAGTTGAGTGGGTTGGTTCGGAAGCGATGTCCCTGTACTAACAAATGTATAGATTAAAACTATTACTATCAAACTAGTGGTAGCACCAAGACCTATGCCCAGCATTAAAATGAAATTTCTATAAGTCAGCAAATAAGTATCATCAGTGTTTTGGTTGATGCCAGCAGATTGTGGATACTGCGACAAGGCCAAATCAGAATTAAGTGCTTCCAAAACTTCTGCGGCAGATTGGTAACGCTGGTTGTAGCGATCGCAAACCATTCTATCTAAAATGTTTGCCAGAGCATCACTTACCTGTGCCTGATCCCGCCAGATAACTTCTCCAGTACTGGGATCTTCTGGTAGTTGCTCAGGTATTAAACCTGTCAAAGCTTGAATAGCAATCATACCTACTGCATAAATATCGCTGCAAAGTTTTGGCTTTCCCTTAGCCTGTTCGCTTGGCATATAACCGGGAGTTCCAACAGCAATTGTTAAACCTGCTCCCAAAGCACCAATTTTCTTAATGCTCCCAAAGTCAATTAGTATGATCTTTTGATCGGAGTACCGCCGCATTAAGTTTTGAGGCTTAATATCTCGGTGGATAATATTATGTTGGTGAACAAAGGACAGCACTTCTAGAATGTCTTTTAATAAATTTAAGACTGCATTCTCGCTCAGACGCTGACCTGGTATAATTTCTTGAGTCAAGGCATGACCATCAATAAATTCCTGGACTAAATAAAAATCTCCATCTTCATCAAAATGGGCAAATAGTCTAGGTATTTGATCATGGTCGTTGCCTAGCTGGTATAAAACTTCCGCTTCTCGAGCAAATAGTTTTTTAGCGATCGCTACAACCGCAGGATTGGGATCTTTTGGGTGGAAATGTTTGACTACACAATGAGGTTGCCCTGGTAAATCAAGGTCTACGGCTAAGTAGGTATCACCAGACCCTCCGCTTCCTAAGTGTTTGACAATCTCAAAGCGATTCCGAAGTTTTTTTCTAGAGAGAGAGTATCGATGTCTATTACGTATAGTACCTCCTAACAAGTAAGTATTACCAGATTCTCCGCTTTCCATCAGTTTGACAGTCTCAAAGCGACTCCGAAGTGTTTTTCTGACTAGAGGGTTCTGGCTCATGTGGCGTATACTACTTGTTAATTTGCTGACCATTCAGAGCTTTGGTAAGGTTATGGATACCTGCCACTAAATTTCTTGATATTTGAGGCAGTCAGCTTATCAGGCGACTTACGCTTTGGATCAGTTTGGAGGTTAGCCGCTTGAGCGGTTCAGTTCATTTAATACCCTTATAAGCATCTTAATAAAATTTTTTTCTTGAATAATTCAATAATCTTATCACTTAAGTAAATTTAACACTAGTCCACAGTATGAATGAACTGGGGCAGAAGACAATGCTCAGGAGTCAGGAGGTTTGTTTATATTAAATTTTGGGTCTTATTACTGACAAAACCTTGAGTATTGGATTTTAAAAGCACAAACACAGTTACAGTATTTACCACAGCAATGAAGAATTACCACATACCACGGTAATATCTAAATTGCTTCAACTATAAAGAAAGCAAAATTGCAAATTATAGTACTTACGATTTTTTTATGATATTCAAGATATTAGGATTATCTTCTCTTATGCTATAAGTTTTATTTATAAATTCGGAATTTTTATTCAATTTATTATGCAAATTTTTCATTTGGCACTTACTGTCGTTTCAATTATTCTTTTTTGCCTTTATAGCCTTTTTACATATCAACAAAAATCTCTGTTTTCCTTTGGCTTCTTTCCTTTTTACGAATATCTTTTAATTTCTCGAAACTATGCCTTTAGTATGTTGTTTTTTTTTGCATTTTGTAAAATATTTCCATCAAGAAAAATAACTTATATTTATTTGGCAACTTTATTTTTTTGTGCAATGATTGCTCTATTTATTGTAATTTCAACCTTGATTAAATTAAAGGATAATTGTCATTTGTCATTGGTCATTTGTACTAATGGGATTTTGACTTCGATTTACCCACGGCTTTTTATGAAAACACGTAGGATGTGTTATCGCCGAGAGTACGACACCTACCACAAAAACTTTGGTGCGTTACGGCTTACGCCTAACACATCCTACGTAAACTTAAACTTTTTCAGAAATCAAATCGGATGCCTATAGCTGTGATGCGTGAAACTATACTCTACACTGGAGTAAGATAATGGCTGAATAAAAATGTTCGTTCGTAGTCAGAACTAAATTCCTGGCTTTGGGAACTTCAGTCCCCACTACAAGCTGTTCATCAGCGGTCATTTTGCGGACATCATATCAGAGGCTGAGGAGTTGAGTCATATCTTTTTGGTGTTGGTTATGAAGTGCTTACCTCGTTTGGTAAAACTTAACTTAAATTCTGTCAGTTACTAACGGAGTTGATGGGAATGATGGGTAATTTTATTATTTTTACCTTGATAGTGGTTTACGTAGGCGGCGTTTGGAAGTTTTGGAATGGGTTTGGACGGACTAATTTTAATCCGACTTTGCCCAATCGGATTGGCTTATCTCTGCTATGGCCAGCTTTATTTATTACAAATCAATCTTATCGTCGCAACTTTAGAAAGGCACTGAAGGGCTAGAGTTTACTATTAAGTAAAACGTCATCTGATTCTGAAGGTGACATATACAGCAGTTTTCTTTTGCATGAAGTACAAATTTACTGGTTTTGAGGCAGGATAGCGCAGCGGTAGGAGTCCGCGTACCCTTACTCTTAAGCAAGCTACGCTTTTAGCGTCTGTCTTCGACACCCTGCCGCGTTCGTAGAGAGCGTCTTGATTGCTGACCGGAGCTTTCGGAGTCTCCGACTCCACTCAACCTACGTCTAATGCACTCTTTTAGCCTAGACAGTCCACTACATTAAAATTCCTTAACATAGCTGGAAATATTAGCACCGACTTGCTTAAGTCCCTCGCTTCTAACAACTGATAAGTTCTGCATTACGACTCCCAGTTCGCCCATTTTAAATTGAGTTAGAAAAAAGCTGAACGATTTAATAGGGGTTCCAGCCTATAAGACAAATGTAATCTAATTCCAACTTTGCGCGATCGCATAAAAATAGAGTTTCTAGAGCAGGGTGGTAGTTCAAGGTAAAATCACTCCCGTAGACTGATGCGATTATCCCTTCATACAAATGAAGGGTTTTCAAATAGTCAAGAAACTTTCAGTTACCCTGAACGTGTATTATGATGGGCGCTAAACTGTCATTGGTCAATTTGTCATTTGTCATTAGTCATTTGTCCAATGCCCCATGCCCCATGCCCCATGATAATAATTAACAGTTGTGTCCGAAGTTATTTTAGAAAACGTTTATAAAAGTTTTTCCTCGCGTAAAGGGGAAAGTGTTAACTCACAAACCCAATCTCCCCTCGCATCTGGGGAGAATGATGCAGTGCAAGAGCGTGCGGGAAGTGTCAACGTCTTGCGGCGGATTAATCTGACGATCGCAGATGGTGAGTTTATGGTGCTGGTAGGCCCTTCTGGTTGTGGTAAAAGCACTCTACTGCGGTTAATCGCCGGGTTAGAAGTGATGACTGGAGGTAATATTTGGGTAGGCGATCGCTTGATCAATGACCTACCACCCAAGGAACGCGACATCGCAATGGTGTTTCAAAATTACGCCCTCTATCCTCACATGACGGTGTATGACAACATCGCCTTTGGGCTACGCCGTAGGGGAAGCAGGGGAGCAGAGGAGCAGAGGAGCAGAGGAGAAAATACTCCTTATCTTCGGGCGTGGGCGGAAAATCTTTTTGTGGGGACGACTAGAAAGTTACCTAAAGGATTGCGCTACACTTCTGACAAAGAACGAGCGGTGAATGAGCAGGTGCGTAGTGTTGCTCAACTGTTGCAAATTGAAACATTGCTGAATCGCTTACCCAAACAGCTATCTGGGGGACAAAGACAACGGGTTGCATTGGGACGAGCGATCGCGCGTGACCCCCAAGTATTCTTAATGGATGAGCCGCTTTCTAACTTAGATGCCAAACTCCGGGCGGAAACTCGCGCTCAAATTGTGAAATTGCAGCGCCAACTGGGGACAACGACGATTTACGTCACCCACGATCAAACAGAAGCGATGACAATGGGCGATCGTATTGCAATTATGTCTGAGGGTAAAATTCAGCAAGTTGCTTCTCCCCTAGAACTCTACAACCGCCCTGCCAATCTTTTTGTAGCAGAGTTTATTGGTTCACCACCAATGAATTTTATTCCTGTGGAATTTCATGCCCCGCAGTTGATTACTCATTCCCAGTTACGTTTCACCCTCCCAGAAGTCTGGGGAAATGCCTTACAAAAATATGATCGGAAAACTCTAATTTTAGGCATTCGTCCAGAACATTTTAATTTGAGTATGCCTGCAACTAAAAATCTACCAGTGCAGGTAGATCTGGTAGAGAATCTCGGCAACGATTCCTTTCTCACTGTTAAGATTGCCGAACCTGGTTCCCAACCTGCTGCTACAGCCAAATCCCTACAAGTGCGAATACCACCAGACAGATTTGTACAACCTGGTGAGCAACTTTGGTTATCGCTAACTCCAGAGAAAATTCACTTTTTTGACCCGGAAACTGAGTTAGCAATCTTTCCCTAAAATTAATCAACAGAGAAACACAAATTTACCAAATTTTTAATTTTGGATAGACACTATTTTTTTGTGAGGCTGCACTAAATCCTTTGGCTCTTTGGTTAAGGCAAGAGACGCGATGAATCGTAGGCAAGAGACGCGATGAATCGCCGTCTCTACAATAATTACTCCTTTGTAGAGACGGCGATTTATCGCGTCTTTGTGATGGTTTTTGCGTCTTATATTGTGTCACCTACTCTCCATAATGTGTGCCTGCTACTTTCCCTCGAAACACAATGTAATTGTAGATGTTGTAGAACAACATAATAGGAATAAGAAATCCAATGAAGATAATCATGAAGACTAATGCACTAGGTGCTGCCGCTGCCTGATAAATGGTAATACCAGGGGGAATGATATAGGGAAAAACAACTAATCCTAACCCGACAAAAGTAAGTAGGAAAAGCAGCACTGTCCAAACGAGGGGAGTAGTTTCTGCTTTGCGGTTCAGGCTTTGAATCAATAACCAAATCAGCAGCACACCTAACACTGGAATGATTGCAAATAGATAAACTTCTGGCTGGTGAAATAACTTTGCTCTGGCATTTTCATATACAACAGGGGTAGCGATCGTGATAAAAATTGCACCTAAGAGCGTTGTCCAAGCAGCGAGTTTGGCTGTGCGGTAATGGGACGTTTGCAGTTCTCCCTCAGTTTTTAAGATGAGATAGGTGGAGCCAATCAATACATAACCCTGGATTAATGTCAAGGCAACCAGGAGCGATCGCCAATCGAACCAATCCCACATACTGCCGATAAAGTGACCCGCTTCATCCACCTTAATGCCTTCTAAAATAGTGCCCAAGGCAAATCCTTGAAATAGCGCCGCCATGAAACTACCGACTCCAAACGCCACATTCCAAAACACTTTGTTTGTAGAATGCTCTCGAAACTCAAAGGCCACAGCCCGAAAAATCAAACCAAAGATCATCCCAAAAATGGGAATGTAGAGCGCATTTAAAATAGTGCCATAAGCAAGAGGAAATGCCCCAAACAATGCACCTCCCATCAACACCAACCAGGTTTCATTAGCATCCCAAACATTACCCAAACTCGTCATTAAGATGTCGCGTCGGTCGTCATTGGAACTGGTTAGCGATAGGATGCCCACGCCTAGATCAAACCCGTCTAACATGACGTAGAGAAATAAAAACAGAGCCAAAATGACAAACCAAACCTGCGCTAAAAAGTGTTCCAGATTCTCCATACAGTTACCTATTGATTTACCATACTCAGCAGTCTTCATTGCGAATTGCGAATTGCGAATTGCGAATTGCAAATTGGTTTCATTGCTCTGCTTCAACAGGACGTTGATCTGGAACAAATTCAGCTGGGGTAGTTTCTGCGGCAGGTTTGGTGTCAATGCCTGGAACCGGAAGTTCCAGATTTGGGCCTTGACGAATGATTCGACTACCAAAGAATAAGGCACAAATAAACAGGGCTGTATAAATTCCAGCAAAAAGCACCAGGGATGTTAACACCTCACTAGCAGGTAGGTGGGAAACTCCGTCTGCTGTGCGAATTTGCCCATAAAGCACCCAAGGTTGCCGCCCAACACAACGCACAATCCAGCCTGATTCGACGGCGATGTAGCCCAGTGGAGCCGCCAAAATCCAGATTCGTAGTAGCCATTTCTGCCCGGCGATCGCTTCTGGCGAGAGTTTGCCCCGCAACCACTGAATCACACTCAGTCCCATCAATCCAGCCAAGAAGAAGCCAATGCCGCTCATAATACGGAAGGAATAATAAATTAAACCCACCATGCGGGGGCGATCTTCAGGCTTCCAATGTTTCAGTCCGAGAACGGGTTTAGAGAGGTTCTTTTTAAATTCCAAAATGTAGCCTAAGCCGTTGGGAATTGAGATTTCCCAATCATTTTGCTCAGTCTGATTATTAGGTAATGCCACCACACTCCAAGGCGCGGGCTGTCCGGCTGGAGAGGTTTCCCACTTAGCTTCCATTGCGGCGAGTTTGGTGGGCTGATAATCTGCTACTTGCTCGGCGCTGAGGTGTCCGACATAGATTTGTAATGGGGTGACAGCGATCGCAGTTGCCAAGACAATTTTAAGCGATCGCGCAAAGAAAGCTTCATGACGCTTGTTGAGAATATACCAGGCGCTAATTCCCCCAATCACAAACAGCGAAGTTTCCAGCGTCGCCAAAAACATGTGCGAGACGCTGTTGAGCATGAAAGGATTTAAAATTGCCTGAAAGTAATCATCTACAACAAACTTCCCATTCACCATTTCTCCGCCAGCCGGAGTCTGTAACCAAGAGTTGGCCGCTAAAATCCAGAAGGTAGATAGGTTTGCGCCAAAGGCAACCATAATCGTGGCGAAATAGTGAATCACTGGGTTGACTCGTTCCCAGCCAAACAGCATAATACCCAGAAATCCAGCTTCTAGCATGAATGCCATCGAAGCCTCAAAGCCTAAAATGCTGCCAAAAAAGTCGCCTACTGCTTCAGAAAATGGTGCCCAGTTCGTGCCAAATTGAAACTCCATCGGCAAACCGGATGCTACACCAATACCGAAGTTCAACACATATAATTTTGCCCAGAAACGAGCATGATGGTAGTAATCGGGATTGCGTGTTTTGAGCCACATTCCTTCGACAATGACCAGATAAATCCCCATCCCAGTGGTGAGAACAGGCCATAGCATGTGAAAGATCGCCGTCAGTGCAAACTGCATCCGTGAGAGGGCAACGGTGTTCGAGAGAAAATCCATGAACTAACCTCTGAATTCGTTTAAATCTTTACTTGCACAGCATCTTTGGGTTATAGCCGAATGCATTAAAGATACCACTGGGAACACAAGAGGAGTACGAAAATTTTCTCCGTTGTAACTGAGTCTGCCTACACGAGCATTTTGTGGTACTCGATTGCGGTGCGACAAAGTTTGAAGTACCTCAACACGACTTTAGAGTACCTCAACACGACTTTGAAGTACCTCAAAACGACTTTGGAGTACCTCAACACGACTTTGGAGTACCTCAAAACGACTTTGAAGTACCTCAACACGACTTTGAAGTACCTCAACACGACTTTGAAGTACCTCAACACGATTTTTAGGTATAATTTAAACTATTAGCCATATAAAGTATGACTATAAATTCGCCTGTTCCCCAAGATTATCAATATCAATTTGGTGGTAGTCTTCCTGCTAATGCACCTACCTACGTCACACGCCAAGCTGATGCAGATTTGTATCAGGCTGTAAAAGCTGGAGAGTTTTGTTTTGTTTTGAACTCTCGACAAATGGGTAAATCTAGTTTGCGTGTCCGCACAATGCAAAAGTTGCAGGGTGAAGGAATTGCTTGTGTATCTATTGATTTAACGGCAATTGGGACATCTGGGCTAAAGTCTGAAGAATGGTATGCTGGGATTATTGATACTATTGCTGGTTCTGAAAGTTTAAAGTTAGGTGAGCAGTTTGATATAGATGAGTTATGGGAAGAAAATTCCCGTTTTTCTGATGTGCAGATTTTTGGGAAATTTATTGACAAATTACTAAAATTAGTTTCCACACAGATTGTTATTTTTATAGATGAAATTGATAGTGTTCTCAGTTTAAAATTTCCGGTTGATGATTTTTTTGCTTTAATTCGAGCTTTCTTTAATCAAAGAGTTGATAATCCTGAATATCAACGCATTACTTTTGTGCTTTTAGGAGTAGCTACCCCTTCTGAGTTAATTCAAGATAAAAAGCGCACTCCTTTTAATATTGGAAAGGGAATTGAATTAACCGGATTTGAATTTGCAGAAGCTTTACCTTTAATCAACGGATTCTCTGGACAAACTAGCAACCCCAAAGCAGTACTAAAAGCTATTTTATACTGGACTGGAGGACAACCATTTTTGACTCAGAAAGTCTGTGAATTTGTCCGTAAATCTGCAACTGTAATTCCCCCAGGTGAGGAAGCTGCTTTTGTAGAGGATTTAGTTAGAGATAAAGTGATTCAGAATTGGGAATCTCAAGATGAACCGGAACATTTTAGAACAATTCGGAATAGGATTTTAAAAAGAGATGAACAGAAAGCGGCATACTTATTAGATTTATATCAACAAGTATGGCACTCAGGCGGAATAGATATTGATAGTAGTATTGAACAGAGTGATTTACGGTTAGCGGGAATTGTTGTTAACAAAGGGAATAAATTAAAAGTTTATAACCTAATTTATCAAACCATTTTTGACAACTTCTGGATTGAGAAAACTTTAGCTAGTTTGCGTCCTTATGCAGAGAATTATCGTCAGTGGATTTTATCAGGAAAACAGGATGAGTCTCGGTTATTGCGGGGTCAAGCTTTAGTAGAAGCAGAAGCTTGGGCAAAGTATAAAAGTTTAGGTTTTCAAGATTTAGAATTTTTAGCAGCTAGTCGTAAACGAGAGCGAGAAGAAGAACTAGCAGAAACAGAAATCCAGGCAGAATTAGAAAGGGAAAAGAAAGAAAAGGAAGCAGCAGAAAAGGCTAGACAAATTGAAGCTGAAGCTAAACAGGAAGCTGAAAAGCAATTGGTAACTGCTAGGAAAAGAATACGTTTAGGAGTTATAGTTCTATTCATTACTTTAGGTATATCTGTAATAGTGGCATCTATAGCTGGTAGTAAAGCAATAAATGAACAACAAAAAGCTGAAAAGGCTCAAAAGGAATCTCAAAAAGCTACCCAAGAACTTAGTCAAACAAAAGAGGAATTAGCAAAGCAGAAAAAAGAATCAGAAGAAGTAAAACAAGAAGCCAAAAATGCTAAAAACCAGGCTGGAATAGCTAAGAAAGATTTAGTTAAAGTTCAAAATGATAAAAAAAGTTTAGAGACACAAAAAAGTAAATTAACTAACGCTGCTAAAGAACTGCAAATAGAACTAGAATCAAAATCTAAAAAAATTAATGAAGCTGTACAGAAAGTTGAAAACTTTGAAAATCAGTTCCAACAAATTCAAGCGCAAGTAAAAGTAAAAGAACGAGAGCTTGAAACTGCTAACGAAAATACCAAGCAACTCAAAAATTCTATTGCTAAAGTTACAGAATTATCAGTAGTGGCTTCTCAACTTCAACAAAAAGGGAAAACAAATGAAGGGAATCAATCTTTGAATATTGCCGGATTGGTTTTGCAAGAAAAGATTAAGAATCCTAAACTAAAAGAGGCTTTATTAAATAGTGCGCTGATTTTAGCATATCAATACCAAGCTGATGAAAAGCAAACAGATGAGTTAAAAAAAGCCGAAAATGAATTTAGGGAAAGTTTACAAGATTTATCACAAATAGAGAATAAAATTGATAATAATTCACCAACAAATTTAGCTACTTTAGTTTATATTAACTATGTTAAAGGTCGCTCAGATAAATCCTTAGCAGATTATAAGAAAGCATTAGCTCATCTCAGGCTTCTAGAATCTCAGTTGAAATCTAATGTGGAATTATTTACTTTAGACCTAAATATTCTCTACAATGGCAATGCTGATATTGTGGCTTTGCTTTATCGTCAACTTAAAGAATTAGACGGCTCAAATACAGTTTATGCTCAATCTTTAAAGGATCATTTATTGAATGAATTAGATTATTTAATGCAGGAGCATCGGTGGAGGGAGGCGGATTCAAAAAATTGGCAGTTTATTCTCTATTCAGCAGGAAAGGAAGAACAAGGCTATTTAAATTTAATTGATGTCAAAAACTTTAATTGTAAGGATTTAAAACAACTAGATACACTTTGGGTAAATAACTCTAAGGGGTATTTTGGTTATAGTGTCCAGAAAAAAATATATTTGGCTAGTGGCAATTCTCTTGATTTTGATTGGGAGAAGAAAGAATGGAAAAATTGGAACGAGAAAGGGTATAATGATTTTACAAAAAATGTGGGATGGAGAGTAAAGGATGGGGAGTGGAGAAGACATGAGGAATTACCCATTAACCTGAAGGGAGATGGGGAGGGAGTAGGGTCGATGAGAGGAGAACTCCCGGTGGCGGGTGTGGGGCGGTGGGGTGTTGGGCTGGCGGGAGAACTAGTAACTGGGTACAACTTTATAGAGTACGGAGGAGCACCGTCCGTACAACTACCGATATGGACTATCATTAACCTAACCACGGTACTCTTCTCTTCTTGCAGAGACTTGTAAATTTTAGCAGATAAGGCTTTCAGAGAATTGTAAAGATTTATTTATGGGATATTTTCCACGCAGTAATAAGGCTTTGGGAGATTCGATACCTGGCACTAGGCAATGCACAACCCAAAGAAAAAAACAAACAACATAAAGGGAATTGAGAAGAGCGAATTTAGAGTCGCTGATATTACCAGAAAGTAGCAAATTCCTCTAAAAAAGACATATTTAGTGATAAATAGAGACACTGCTCCTATCTTCATCTCAAATCATTGATTGTGATCTCTAAAAATCATCCCTGCAACTTGCGGATTATAACAATTAGCAAAAATAAATTTTTCAGCCACATCAACAATTTCTGGATTACTTACTTCCCAAGTATCCCAAGGCAATCGCATCTGTCCTGGTGATGCTTTTTTTCCTTTGCCTTTAATTACTTTAGGCAAAAATTGATTACCCCAAAAATAGCGTTTTTCTGTTTTCGCTTTTGGCTTATACTTCTTACAAAAACCCCGATATTTAGCAGCACATTCATTCAAAGTTTTACCCAACGCTAAAAAAGCCGGATGCCAAGTTATTAAATCGGTTTTACCCCACCCTAACCCTCCCTTGTAAAGGGGAGGGAACCGGAAATCTTATTTCCCCCCTTTATAAGGGCAGGGCTGTTTCATTCCATTTCAAACAGGATTTGTCAAGATGGTTAGCAAGAAAATTGTCAGTAAGCGTGACGAAGAGATGAACATTTAAGCACTGAAATATCAGTAAAATAGTTGGTTTCATCGGCACGCCGGTAACAAAATAACTAATTTTTAATCGCTAGAACCCTTGATTTTTAAAGCTCTTTAGGGAATGAAACAG
>JBGTMK010000537.1:0-1580 GCA_041743605.1 Nostoc sp. | reverse complement strand
TTGTCGTTTCCAGATGCCAGTTTTGATGTGGTCTGGTCAATCGAAGCAGGCCCCCATATGCCAGATAAAACCATTTTTGCTAGAGAATTAATGCGGGTGCTAAAGCCTGGTGGAGTGTTGGTTGTAGCTGACTGGAATCAGAGGGATGACCGCCAAAAGCCGCTAAATTTTTGGGAGAAACGAGTAATGCAGCAACTCCTCGATCAGTGGTCTCATCCAGCTTTTTCCAGTATTGAAGGCTTTTCCGAGCTTTTAGCAGGGACAGAATTAGTTGAAGGGGAGGTAATTACGGCAGACTGGACGCAAGAAACCCTTCCTTCTTGGTTAGATTCGATTTGGCAAGGAGTGGCTCGACCAGAGGGATTAGTGCGTTTTGGGCTGTCTGGTTTCATCAAGTCTGTGCGCGAGGTACCGACGCTTTTACTGATGCGTTTGGCGTTTGGTGCAGGATTGTGTCGATTTGGAATGTTCCGGGCTGTGCGGGCAGAGGGAAGCACAGAATTCATGGACAGAAACTTTGCTAACCAAAATCCCTCAAGCTTGGTTAGGTAGCGATCACAGCTATTTATGAATATTTGGATTTTAAATAAGTTTTGGGGGGGGGTAAATCCCCTAGTTCTAGAGGCAGAACACAATTGAAGCCTAGCTAAATCCCCGTCACAAAATGTAATTATGAATTATGAATTATCGAATTAAGGGATTTGTAGCAGTTCCAAACAAAGCTATCCGTCCGGTATTACAGGGGGTTGGTAATCGATTTAACTACTTTTATGACCATCTTTGGCAACCCCAGGAACCCCGTCAAACGCGATTAGTATTGATTGGACGAGAGCTTGAGCAGGTTCGCATTGAATCATTGGTGTTGGGGGAGGAAGTCAATGCGACCATCCAATAGTGTTTGGCAAGGAAATTTTGGCTACTGGCAAAATAGTTTTATTCATAATAATCTGCTGGTCATTGGTTACACAGCATGGAAAGGATTTCAGTCCTTTGGACGGGGAGTTGTCTTATGTGATGTAGATACTCAAGTTACTCAGTCAACAATTACAAACTTTGATACAGTTCCCTTCACCCTCCAGTTTCTCCCCTGCGATCTAATTGGGCTTTACTTGGGATCACAATCACTTAACTCATCTATAATCTCATCAATTTTTCCAGCAGTCGCAACATACAATCCCCATGAAGATATTCTTCTGGTGCTAAAGGTTGAACCTCAGATTGAGGTTAATTTTTTACACCAACTAAAAATTACTCCACCCGATTGCTACGAACAAGTTTGCAAGCGTTGGTCAGAATTTCAACCAAGCTTAATGCCCTAATAGTTACTTTATTCCTCAATGCTCAAACCACAATCAAGCAAGATTCCGAAACCTACTCGCTACCAAAATGCGGCGATAGATTATTACATGGGACTCACAAATTCCGACTATCTCCATTATGGGTATTGGGAGCCACTACCTACTTATGGTGAAGAATTAACTCTAACTCGTCTGCGTGTGGCGCAAGAAAACTATGCAGCCAAACTTTTCAGTTTTATCCCAGAGGGGACAAAAACTGTGCTTGACGTAGGCTGTGGCATT
>JBGTMK010000536.1:0-2860 GCA_041743605.1 Nostoc sp. | reverse complement strand
AGCGATCGCATAACTGCCACCTACTAAAAGTTCTTTGCCCAAACTACCACTACCACCAATTTGCAGCCAAAGTCCATCTGCGATCGCTAACAACGGTTCTCCAACGGCAAACCCAACAATCACCGATGCCATCATCGTTGTTGTGTAAAGCGAATTAGCCGAGAGTAAATGCTGTTCTTCTACGATTAAGGGAATTGCCGCCTGTTCTGCCGGGGCAAAAAACTGCGTCAGTGTGGAAACTAAAAAAGTCACACCCAGAACGATCAAAAAACCCACTGGCAGCACTCCTATGGGTTTCCAGTCATGAGTCAACCACACCAGGAAGGGAATTGACAAAACCAGGATGCCGCGCCAAATATTCGTTGCTACCAGCACAGCTTTTTTTGACCAGCGATCGACAAACACGCCAGCAACGGAACCAAACAATACGGCTGGAATAGTAAAAGACATCATCAAGATTGACACCCAACCACTAATACTCTGATTGCTTCCTTGAAACTGAGTATTAATCAAGGCAATCATCAGCACCAAATAAACTTTATCTGCTAATTGGGAGAAAACTTGACCGCCCCAAAGAGCCAAGAAATTAGGATTTTTTAATACAGGTAAAAATCCTAGCTGTTTTACATTCCCTGCAATAACTTCTCCACCTGAACCAGATCCATCTAATTTCGGTGGTTCTTTTTCTGAGATAGACGCTACTGGCAAATTCTGCCCATTGCGATTACCGTTGCTATCTGCTTCAGCAGTGGTTAATTTGTTTTCAGATTGTGTTTCTGATTGACTTGGAACATCAGTTTTTGGGATCTCCTCTGTCCAACTTTGGTCGTTTTTAGAAACGTCTTTTGGAGACATTTCTTGGCCATTTATTTGACTAGGTGTACACTTGGGAATGGCACTCAAGTGATTCCTAACTGTAGGATCTGATACCCTATTCTGTTTTTTGGCGAGGCTTGGTGACAAAGGTAGGATTTTTTTATCCAAATCAGACGGTTGCATCATGGTTGGCAGCAAAATAAGAGTCGATCAAAGTAGCAGAGCGAATAGGGCGACCTAATTGATACTGAGCATACTGGCGCAAAATCTGCTCAACAGATAACCAGTCATAATCTCTAGCACCATCAATTTGCATTATCTCTGGTTGTGACAGATGTTGAAGCAAAGCCAGTTCCATAGCACCTAGACGGCAAGAAATCACAGGTATTTCTTGCCGATGCACAACAACTGTTTGGGCATGGGGCATGGGGAATGGGGCATTGGAAATTGGAAATTGGTTGTTAATCTCCCCCTGTGATCCTGCTCCCCTCCTACTATGCTCCTCTCTCTCCCTCTCCCTCTGTCCCTCTCTTCGCAAACGTTCCCTAGCTTCTAAGGAAACCGTTCCACCCGCAGGTATACTAAATCCTACCTGCCAGTTGGGGTCTGTAAAATCTGGCTTAATGGGGCGTTGAGATAGGCAACAAATTTGCACTTGTGGCGTCAGTCCTGCTAGAGCTAAAAGGTGAAACACACCATGAGCTAGATGAGCCAAAACACCAGATGGATTTGCACCAGACACCGCCTCTAAGCGATGGAGATGTTCATTGAACAAATCATAAAGTTCTTCTTGGGGTTGTTCGCTCAAAGCTTCACACAGAACTATTTCTGCTAAATATTGGCTGGCAGCCAGTTTTCCCAAATCTTTAGCTAAACCAGGATAAGTTTTTAACGTCTGTGCTTGAGTAATCCTATCAAGCGATCGCCCTTTGGCAATCAATAGTTCATTCACAACGAACATCCCACTCCTACCGCCCAGGCTGGAGTTGTGCTTACGTGACCCTGGAGCCACTGCTCGAATTAGACCGAATTCACGTGTCAAAATCGTGACTATTTTATCCGATTCTCCCAATGCCTGGGTTTTAAGATTAATACCAGTTGCTTTGTAGGTTCTACTCATTAGTCATTAGTAGTTATTAGTCATTAGTCATTAGTCATTGGTCATTAGCTTAGGACAAATGACAAAGGATAAATGACTATTCACCCTTTCCCAGGTTATCGCGCTGGCGGATCAAATCGATACCGCGAGATGTGCCTAATCTAGTAGCACCTGCTACGATTAAGTCTAGGGCTTGATTGATAGTGCGGATACCACCTGAAGCTTTAATTCCCACCCTTTCTTTTGCCAATTCCTGCAAAAGTCTTACATCTGCCACTGTTGCACCACCATTCCAACCTGTACTAGTTTTTAAGAATGCTGCTCCCGCCTCCATAGCTATTTCAGCAGCTATTTTTTTCTCCGCATCTGTCAACAGGTTAGTTTCCAAAATTACCTTGACCGTTTGCCCAGTCTCTTCGCAAATTTCGGCAATTTCCCGGTGGACTTCTTCAGTTTTGCCAGCTTTCAACCAGCCCAAGTTCATTACTACATCCAACTCAGTCGCCCCACTATCCACCGCTTCCTGAGCCTCATACAGTTTTACTGCTGAAGTTGTCGCACCAGTAGGAAAGCCAATCACGGTACAGACTTTCGGGTTTTTACCGTGGAGAAGTTCAACTGCTTGCTTGACATGAGCGGGGAACAGACAAACCGCCGCAAAATTGAATCTGTATGCTTCTTCACACCATTGCTCAACCTGCTCTGGAGTAGCTGTTGACGTTAACAGGGAGTGATCTATAAATGGCGCAATATCAATGTTTGGATAGTCTGCTGCCATCGTGTCTTCTGCCGGTGATTGATTATTAAACTTTATAAAAAATTAAAACATTTCTTATATATATATTAAACCACATTTATTACGAGTTTATCCTGAAAACAAACTGCTGAACTGGTCTGAAACGTCAGGCTTGCAAAAATACCAGAATTTTTTAGGTATTTAAGTTG
>JBGTMK010000535.1:0-8534 GCA_041743605.1 Nostoc sp. | reverse complement strand
TTTTGGGTCGATTGTTTGTAGTAATGCCGATACTTGTTTATCTGAAAATGGTTTCTGCGTCATGCACTATATTCTACAATCCGGTGTGACCCTTTGTATCCTCTTATTTTTCTTCCTATCCCCTATTTATTGAGCGGATACTTCTCACCTATAGCTCAATACGCTTGGGTTAAGGTTAATTGTGTAAATAATTTATCTTTGAAGACGCGATAAATGGCGTCTCTACATAAGGGTTTTGTTGCTCATAAGATTTACAGCGAGTAGTATCCCAAAAGCAATTATTGCTGCTAATTTTTTAAACATAACCTGACTTAAGGTATTACTAGTTTAAGTAAAATCCCTCTGGAAATAGTTTATTTTTTTAGCTCCGACTTACTTAGACGCCGATATTTTACACTTTTGACTTCACTGCTGGCTGTGATGTTTGTAATGATTGGGGCAAACTCCAGTCGGGACGCAAGCTAGCAGCGTTGCGTAAATAAATATGATGAATAGAGGCGGAGGCTGGTAGATAGGCGTGGATTAAGAATCGAATGCATCGCTGTAAGCTGCCTTCCACGTGCATTTGCTGCACATCCAACATGGCCACATTATCCCAACCAGGACGCGCTCTAGCGATCGCAGCTGGAAAAATCGCATCTAAATCGCGTGTCACTGAGAAAGTCACACTAATGATGTCCCTGGGCTGGAATTGATTCCGGTTTTCCAATTCATCTAATAGTTCTCTCACCACCTCTTGCATTACCTCAACAGTATTTTCTGAAGCGGTTGTTGCTCCACGAATCGCCCGCATTTGCCAGTCCACGCCAAAATCCTCCTTAAAACATAAAAGTTAGGAGTTAGGAGTTAGGAGTTAGGAGTTAGGAGTTAAAACTCTCAACTTCTCACTCATAACTCCTAACTCATATTAGGGTCGATATAACCACAACGGTAAACCACTAGTAGACATTTCAAATTCGAGCCAATCAATACCAGCCCCAATTCCTGATGAAAACTGACGACTCCCTGGTAGAAGACGACTTAATAAGGGTTTACGTTCTTCTAGGGTATAGCAGAGAGTTTTTTCTGGATCAAGTCCGACTAGTTCTGCTGTCCAGCGGCGGGCATCTTCTTCTGTGCCCAGGCGATCTACAACACCCAAGGCTAGGGCTTGCTGTCCAGTAAAAATCCGGCCATCGGCAAAACTTTTCACAGCTTCTACTGTTAAAGAACGGCCATCTGCTACCGTTTGGACAAACTGCTGATAACTTGTATCAATCAACTCTTGCAGGATGTTTTCTTCTGGTTGAGTCAGTTGCCGATCGAAAGACAATATGTCTTTGTAAGGGCCAGACTTAATTACCTTGAAGGAAACACCGATTTTTTCTAGCAAGCGTTCCAAGTTATTCCCACGCAGAATCACACCGATACTACCCGTAATCGTACCTGGGTTAGCTACTATGTATTCGGCTCCCACGCCGATGTAGACTCCTCCAGATGCCGAGATATTCCCAAAGCTAGCGACGATTTTGATTTTTTCGCGCAAACGCTTCAGGGCGCTGTAGATTTCTTGGGAATCTCCGACTGTACCGCCAGGACTATCGATACGAAGCAATAATGCCGGAAACTTTTTTTCTTCTACAGTTTTCAGGGCTTCTAGGACGCGTTTGCGAGTGGCACCGGCGATCGCACCAGTAATTTCAATCCGCGCAATTTGTTTTCTAAACTTGGGCTTAAACGGCCAAATCATGAGCTGTCAACATACCTCGTAATAAATTCAATATAAGATGCCCAACGGTCAGACGACCTGCTTTGCTCTGTTAAGAAACATGAGCAGAGGTTATGAGCATCAGGATTTTAAGGAAATTTTTATATTTTGCAGAGATTTTTATTTGATTTTACAGTTTGTTGCTAGTGATAAGTGAACGTGATTTTAACTAATGGGGAGGTGCGATCGCTAATATCCCTGCATCTCCATCTAAAGTTACTTCTACACCCACTGGTAATGCTGCGTTGGGACTATCATGCCCAAAAGGCAAGTCAGAGACAATGGGAATACCCAAATCACCTAAGCGATCGCGTAATACTTCTTCTACATTAAAGCTAGATATAGTTGGCGGCGCTTCACAGCGAGTAAAACCCCCCAAAGCAATACCGCAGACTTGTGACAAAGCACCACTCAAACGCCACTGTGTCAACATCCTATCGATACGATAAGGAGCTTCGGTAACATCCTCCAAGGCTAAAATTACACCATCTAGATGTGGCAGGATTGGTGTACCCAAAAGGTGAGTAGCCACGGTGAGATTACCTGGCAATAAAGTACCATTAACCACACCACCACCCCAACCGCAACCTTTGAGAGGAGTGAAAGAACTACCTTCTACCCAATCTAATAATCGCTGAATTGACCAATCTGGCTCATCTGCCAAAGTCGTCAGCACGGGAGCATGAACGCCTGAAATTCCTGCTGTATAAAGACTCCATAATAAAGCTGTGATATCAGAAAAGCCTATAAGCCACTTCGGAGGTGGTGAGTTTGGCCAACTCCAATCTTCTAAGATGCGGGCACTACCGAAACCGCCTCTGGCGCAAAGGATACCACGACAATCAGGATCTTGCCATGCTGCCGCTAATTGTTGACGGCGGGTTTCGTCTGTTCCGGCTAGATAACCCCATTTGTCATCTATCTGAGGGCTGATTTCTAATTGGTAGCCCCGCGATCGCCAAATTTCTATACTTCGTTCAAATGCCTCAAATTCTCGCAAAGCACCACTAGGGGCAATTACTCGCAGTAAGTCTCCAGATTTCAGGGGCGGTGGTAAGATTTTGGCTGGCATGAAAAAAGTTAGGAGTGGTAAAGCATAATATTAACAACGCTGCAACTGCGTTAACAACACAACAACCTCATCAATTGCCTGTCGCACAACACTCGCAGGTTGCTCTGATTGATTCACGATAATACTAAAAACTAGCGGCTCATACTTCGGCGCATTCATATATCCAGAGAGAGAAACTACACCCGTTAGCGTACCTGTTTTTGCTTGCACAATCCCCTCAGCAGATGTGTTTTGAAAGCGTCCTTTTAAAGTTCCACTTTTACCTGCCACTGGTAAAGATGCACGATACAGATATGCTGCTGGTGTTCTTGCTATTCCTCGCAAAGTTTGCACAAAAGCTTCTGGTGTCACCAAATTACGACGTGATAAACCTGAACCATCCACTAAAACGTAATCTGCTGGATCAACTCCCAATTGAGTTAAACTTGCTTTGACAAGTTCTAAACCTACATCAGCGCTAGTCTGAGTTTTCACTCTGGGTTTTTCTACAGCTAATGCTCTTAGCAGTGCTTCAGCATAAAGATTATTACTATTTAAATTCGTTTCTGTTAATAATTCAGCTAAAGGTGGCGACTCTACATAAGCTATTTCCTCTTGATTAACACCACCATTTACTACTAAGATTTGTCTCAAGGGAATTTTTTCTGCTGCCAAAGCAGTACGGAAGCGTCGTAAGAAGTAATAATTAGGGTCAACTACAGGTAAATCTATTAAAGACGGTTCTGAATTTGTTGTCAATTGTCCTTGAATTCGTAATACTGTCCCAGATAACTCGCGGGTAACATTGATGTAGCTTGGTTGATTTTGGGCAACAGTTACTGACTGATTAATTATCCGCCACTGTCTCGCCTCGCCAGCATCAGTCCACACCACTTGTAAAGATTTGCCTACAGCTTGCGGTACAAGTTTTATGCTAAAAAGATTCTGATTCAAAATAAAGCTATTAACTGGTGCGCCATAGTCTGACTGCACATCTTCCCATTGCCAAGTTGGGTTAACAATATCACCTTGAATATAACTATCATCGGCAATCAATCGTTGAATTTGGGTAATACCTTTTTGTTTTAGCTGCTGTGCTAATGTTTGCAGTTGAGTATCAGTTAAGCTGGGATCTCCTCTACCGACAACACTTAAAACACCATTGCCATTCTGATAAATAGAGGTGCGAATCCGAAAATTAGCACCCAATTGTTGCAATGCTGCTGCTGTTGTTAACAATTTGAGGTTAGACGCAGGAGTAAAATATTTCTGAGCATCTCGACTGTAAAGAGTTTGCCCGATTGACAGGGGTTGTACTAAAATTCCCCAGCGCACCCGATTAAATAAGGGACGATTGATTACAGCATCGATAGCTGTTCCCAGTTGGGTAGGGCAAATTGATTTTGTAGTAGTTGTTGGTGCAACTGGGGTTTGTGCTTTCGCAATAGAACTAAATCCTATTTGGCTAGTCAAAAATATTAACAAAACACCCAGTGGTTGATTTAAAGTCTTAAGTCTCACCAATTTTCCTTATCCCAAAGATAGATATTTTGAATTTGCCAAGGACTTCTTTCCGGAGAGAGAAGTCTTTGCTCAGTAAAGTTACTTAACTAGTATAGGAAAGATGTTCATACGTTTCATACGTGGGCGATGTCTACGACGGGCTGCGCCTACGCACAAACATAATCTATGGGACTACAAAATAGAAACCTAAATCAACCTGCATATACAGAAATACGAAATCGAGGCAATGGTGTGAGTACATTTTTATCTGGTGTAGCTGTATTACTCTCTACTTTGGCTTTAGGATGTAGCGGCTATGTAGCTTATGAAGTTTTCACGTTGCGGCAGACACTAAATGCTACTAATACAGTCAGTAGTACCATTCCCACTCAAGTGCCAAGTCCTACAGCTATAACTTCTCCACAAGCAACAATATCACCATCCCCAGCTAGTGCTACAACTTCAGCAATTAGCCCTGGTCAATTTGTGCAGCCTGCTTTTGGCAAAAAGGCAGAAGTTGAGTTACTTTCAGCAAAACGAATTAAAGATCCAGAAACTGGAAACCGTGATGTAGTAAATGTGCAAATGCGAATTCGTCGCCTTGCCACAGACGGAGTTGTTGGTAGCGATATTATATCGGTTGCTAGTATAACAGCCCGCAATCCTGAGACTAGCGTAACCTACAAAGGAGTTGCTCTTAATCGCTCAACAGGAAGCGTTTCTTTATTCCAAGTACGTCCACAAGCCTCCGCAGATGCTTATATCTGGCTAAGAGTTCCCGATGGTATTAATAATTTGGACATTTTTGTGCCAGATACAGCGGCATTTAAAAATGTACCAATTTCTAATTAGTACTCTATCAGACAATATAGTTCAGAAGACGCGATAAATCGCCTCTCTACAATCAGGGCTGTGTTGCTCATTTTGAACTGTATTGCTTTATCGGATTAATTTTGATAATGTGCAAGATTCCCAACTTCTTCATCAAGAAGTTGGGAATCTGAATAACTTAACTCAAGCAAAATTATTTCATCCTCTAAATTAGCAACCCCAAAGTAATGATGGTAGATGACTGAGGTTGCAATTCAAAAAAGATTACTCTTCTTCTTCCTCTTCTTCTTCTTCCTCTCCGAACACTGCGTCTATAAGTTCTTGTGCGCGTTCGTCTGAAATTTTTAAGGCTTCCTGAAGCTCAGAAATATAATCTTGTTCAGCTTCGGGTACTTCTTCGTCAATTCCCACAACTAAGATAGCTGTGATGTATGCAGCTTCACGATAACCTCTATTGGGTAAGGATTCGATAGACTGGGCGATTAAATCTTCTGGTTCTTCTTCTTCAATCAAGCTAACGACTTTTTCGGTCAATTCTTCAAAGTCTTCTTCAGAGTAATCTTCAAATAAGTCAACCCGACCGAGAAATTCACTCAAAGCATATTCTTCTGTGGAAGAAATACCTTCACCATCAGCAGCAGCCGAAAATAGTCCAAGGATTGCGATCGCTACTTCTGGTTCTAGAGCAACTGAACTAACACTACGGCCTTTGGGCAACTTGCGTTTAGACATAATTATCCTCTAAAAGTTACGTGATATTTCAGGAAGTCATATTTTGCGGTTTATAGTGCTTCCTCGATTTATGATTCCCAAAAGAATGCGGAAATATACATTGGGATGAATCTTTTTTTCATAAAAAATACGCAGAGAATATATTCACCTGCGTATAAAAACGGTTAAGTTGCTTTTAGCGATCGAGGTTTTTAGTACTTGTGTCTACACAAGTCTGAAATAGCTGATTAACCAAGGTTTTACCCCACCCTAACCCTCCCCTTATAAAGGGGAGGGAACTAGATAGATTTCTTTTTTCCCCCTTTATAAGGGGGGATTAAGGGGGGTAATTCGACTTGTGTGTACACCGTAGCTTATAAAGGGGAGGGAATTAGATGTTCTAGTTTCCCTTTTCTAATGTTATTTTGGCGATCGCATTTGTTGATTTAGAGTTCGCATTTGTTGATTTGGCGATCGCATTTGTTGATTCGGCGTTCGCATTTGTTGATTTGGCGTTCGCATTTGTTGATTCGGCGTTCGCATTTGTTGATTTAGAGTTCGCATTTGTTGATTTAGCGTTCGCATTTGTTGATTCGGCGTTCGCATTTGTTGATTCGGCGTTCGCATTTGTTGATTTAGCGTTCGCATTTGTTGATTCGGCGTTCGCATTTGCTGATTGCACTTATTCTCAAACAAAAAATAGATATGAAAAATGAGTAAAAATACAGACAAACTCGTAATTATTTGCTGCAATCGAATCAGAGATAGAACAGCAGATTCGCACATTGCCTATTACTCAACTAGAAGACTTAGCTGAGGCGCTGTTAGATTTCTCCAGTCAAAATGATTTAGTGAATTACTTAGGAAATATCTTTTTACCTCAACCCAATCAGCAAGATTAAGCTATCTCTACGCAAGAGGAAAGGGAGCAGAAAGGGGAACGTCCTTTATTCTCCCCTTCTCCTTGCTCCCCTAACTCTCTAGTCTGAATTATCAAAAAGCGTTACAGCTTTGTCCCACACTCAGCGCAAAAGTTGTGAGTAGGCGCATTTTTAGCATTGCAATGACTACAATACACTGGCTCTGCTGCGGCTTTGGGCGCTTGCTTCTGCAAACCGACCATTTGAGCGTTGCTCTTGCCAGGAGCTACCATTGGATAGCAGTTTTCGTCTCTGGTGACGTGGGCATTGACAATCACCGGGCCTTTGTGTGCTAGCATTTCGGCGATCGCATCTTTTAATTGACTGCGATCGCTAATTACCATACCTTTAATCCCATACGCTTTTGCCAATAACTCTACGTCTGGCATCCCTACTTCCATGTTGGAGCATGAGTAACGCTCACCATAGAAGGCTTGCTGCCACTGGCGCACCATCCCTTGCCAGCCGTTGTTGATAATTATTGTCTTGACGTTTATTCCATACTGTGCAAGTGTTCCTAGTTCCTGTAAACACATTTGGAAACTAGCATCACCGCTAATACAGATGACTTCTTCATCAGGAAACGCTACTTTCGCACCCATTGCCGCAGGTAAGCCAAAACCCATCGTTCCCAAACCAGCGCTAGAAATCCAGCGTCTTGGGCCATTCTTCAGGAATTGTGCTGCCCACATTTGATGTTGTCCCACATCTGTTGTGTAGAAAGCGTGGGGTGCTTGGCGACTGACTTCTACAATCACTTCTTGGGGTGAAATGCTGTCAGGATGCTGCGGCACGATTAGAGGATACTCTTCACGCCAGCGGTTAACTAGATTCAACCACTCTTGGTTTTGATTCGGTGTCGCCTTGACGCCTGTTTCTTTGCATCGACGCAACAAGTCTACTAAGACATTCCGCACATCGCCGACGATAGGCACTTCGGGAATGCGATTTTTGCCGACTTCTGCGGGATCGATGTCGATGTGAATGACTTTGGCGCGGGAGGCGAATTCGTCTAACTTGCCTGTAACGCGATCATCAAATCTAGCGCCGACGCAAATTAGCAAATCACAATCACTAACGGCGAAGTTAGCGTAAGCAGTGCCGTGCATCCCCAACATTCCCAAAGCTAGGGGATGATGTTCATCAAATGCACCGATCCCCATTAAGGTTGTGGTGACAGGGATATCGAATAATTCAGCTAGTTGTTTAATTTCTTCATGGGCACCAGCTGCGATCGCACCACCACCCACATACAATAGCGGCCGGCGACTTTCAGTAATCAACTGGATCGCGGCATGAATTTGCCGGGGATTTCCCTTCACCGTGGGACGATAACCGCGTAACTTTACTGAACCTGGTTTGACAGGTACATAGTCAAATTCTTCTAAAGCTACATCTTTGGGGACATCAATCAAAACAGGCCCCGGACGCCCAGTACTAGCAATGTGGAAAGCTTCGGCGACAATTCGCGCCATATCTTTGGGATCGCGCACTACATAAGAGTGCTTCACAATCGGTAGGGTAATCCCGTAAATATCGGTTTCTTGAAACGCATCTGTACCAATGGACGGACGTGCTACCTGTCCCGTGACTACAATCATCGGGATTGAGTCCATGTAGGCGGTGGCTATGCCTGTCACCAAGTTAGTTGCTCCTGGGCCAGAAGTACCAAAGCATACTCCTACTTTCCCTGTGGCACGGGCATAACCGTCAGCGGCGTGGGCTGCGCCTTGTTCGTGTCTCACGAGAATGTGCTTCATAGCACCAGTTG
>JBGTMK010000534.1:0-5705 GCA_041743605.1 Nostoc sp. | reverse complement strand
CCACTACGTGCAATATGTATCCAATGCCTTGCTGTAGCAGGAGAACATTTTAGGATGCGACAAATTTCCGTTTGTGATTTACCCTCATCTGCTAGTAACATTATTTGAATGCGCTGACAGAATAACTCAGGTAAATCTTCTTCTATTTTTTTTAACAAGAGTTGACGTTGAAATGGTGTCAAAAATTTATTATTGGAAATAATATTTAGAGATGTGACATCATCTTTTGCTTGCTTTTCATTCATAGCACTAGAGTTACACTATTAACTTCATGTAAGTTTCATTATGTAAATTTAATTTATTTGTACTTATTGCTTCTGACATTTTTTAATCACATAGTTCAGAGTAAAAAAAATGTAACTATTATTCATTCACCTTTTATGCTGACTCAAATACAGTATTATGTATGCAATATTGCAGAAATAAGCATTGCAATTGGGAGCAATGCGGTTTTATTAAGTAGAACCGCGTAAATGTTTGTAGTTAGGATGAGGCAAGAAGCAAGAGGCAGAAGTCAGGACAAAAGACGGTTTTAGCTTTTCTTAACATAATTGTGTTTTTCCCCACCGACTTACTTAGGTAATTTCTAGGAAAGAATTTACCAATGGAGGTAAAATGTACCCTTGATGCAAAGAAAACAGGAGCAAGCATTTGGATACGTTAGCTACAGCTACAGCCATCGCCCTTACTGAAGAATAACTTTGATCTACTTTTAGCGAGTAGATCAAATGTACCTTCAATAGAGCTTGCTCCTAAGTTCAAGATATCGGTGTAGGTGCTGGTGCTGGTGTATTGGCAGGTGCAATTTCTGGTGGTTGTAGAACTACCTGGAAAAATGGTGTCAATGGTGCTGCTGCTGGTGCTGCGGTTAATTTATTAGATAAAAGACCCAGAAGAAGATGAATAAGAATTCAGAAGTCAGAATGGGCTAAACGCCCCGCTACCGCTAACAGGAGTCAGCAATCAAGACGCTCCTGCGTCGCTAACGCTTCTCTACGAGACGCAACGCGTTCGCTATCAGTGGGGGATTCAGACCCGCCACTTTCTTGTTGACCACTAAATCTTCTCTTTCAGAGACGCTGCGCGAACGATCTAGCGGGGGTCTTAAACCCCTTGATTCAGACGCTCCTGCGTCGCTAACGCTACGCTATAATTAAAAACTAAAGTCGCGGATCAACAGGTTGGCTCTCTAGCGCCAAAATCCCGAAAACACATTCATGCACGCGACGCAGTGGAGTATGAGAGACAAATCGCTCCAATGCTTCAACACCTAGAGCAAACTCCCGGATCGCTAGAGAACGCTTGAGAGATAACCCACGTTGCCGTAGACGTTGCAGATTCTCCGGCGCTGAGTATTCCACACCGTAGATAATTCGCAGATATTCTTGTCCGCGACATTTTATCGCAGGCTGCACAATGCCGCGATTACCTTGGACTATGAATTGCATTGGCTTGACAACCATACCTTCACCACCCGCAGCAGTCAGTTCTTCCCACCAATGAATACCTTCCGCCTGGCTGCTGGGGTCAGTCAAATCTATCACTTTATAGGCAGTCGCTAAAAGTAAGGCGGGATCTGATTGGCAGATTTTGGCGATTTGCTCCATGTGCCAGCAATGGCTTTTGTTGATGTGAGCGGCTCCCTCTGTTGCCAGGATGTGGAAGGGTGCGAGCTTTAGATCAGAAATATCGGTAACAGACCAGCAGTAGCGACGGTAGGCGGTGATGTACTGATGCGCCATTTCTGCACGTTGCTGGTAATGGCTGAGTTGGTTGCTGATTTCGACGTTGCGATCGCTTGCTTGTTGCAATAAGCTAACAGCATCATTAAGAGCAAGGCGTGATGCCACTCCCACAGGCGCATACTGTTCTCGCAGTAGTCCCTGTGCTTTGGCTGACCAAGGCATCAATTCACAGTCTAAACACACCCAATCGGTATTAAATTCCTCCCAAAAGCCGCTTTGGGAAAGGGCAGTATTTACCCGCGCCAATAGTTTTGCCTCCAATACTGGATTATCAAAGAAGCGTCTTCCTGTGCGGGTATAGCAGATACCGATACTTTCATCCACCACACCAAACCGTTTCTCGGCAGTTACTAAATCCCGGCAAATAACCACCACCGCCCGTGAACCCATGTGTTTTTCTTCGCAAACTACTTCCGTAATTTCTTGTTGGTAGTAGGCAAAGGCTTGCGCTGGGTGTTCCAAATATCCCAATGTTGAAGATGTTTCCACAGGGGACATAGTGGGAGGTAAGTAAATCAACCATTTCGGATTAGCAGCAAAACGACTCATCACTTCTAGAGCTGCGATCGCATTTTCTTCCCGAATGGTAATATTAGGCTTAAGTCGCGTGTTGATGAGGCGCTTACCCAATACGTCTTCAATATGCAGGACATCATCGAGTTGCTGTTGAGATGTGCGTGTGACTGTATTTTGTACCAAAGGTTTCACAGGTTCGCAGTATACACGAGCAGCCGGAATACTCACCAATTCTTTTTCTGGATAGCGGAGGGCAGTGAGCTTGCCGCCAAAGACGCAGCCTGTATCAATATCAATAGTGTTATTCAGCCATTCTGCTTCTGGTACAGGAGTATGTCCGTAAACTACCATCGCTTCGCCTCGATATTCTCCCACCCAGTTGTAGCGAACGGGTAAGCCAAACTCATCAATCTCGCCAGTGGATTCACCATACAGAGCAAACTCGCGCACCGCACCAGATCCCCGTCCCTGCATTTCTTGTTTCATCCCCGCGTGAGCCACCACTAACCGTCCGTCATCTAGCAGGTAGTGACTTATTAAGGAATCCAGAAACTTTTGCAGTTCTTTGGTGAAGGGTTCACGCGCTTCATTGGGTAACGCCTCAATCTCATGTAGGGTTTGCTCTAACCCGTGATTGACTCGGACATTTTTACCGCGTAGTTTCCGCAATAGCTTGTTTTCATGATTACCAGGAACGCAGATAGCTGTACCTGCCAGAACCATGTTTCGTACCAGCTTGACTGTATCTAAAATACGCGGGCCACGGTCTACTAAATCACCCAAAAAAATAACTTTCCGTCCTTGGGGATGGTAGTAAGTAGGAGTGTCCCAGAGGGGAGCAGGGGGAACAGGGGGAGATGAAGAGATTTGGTAGCCTAATTGTTGGAGTAATGTTTCGAGTTCGTCGCAACAGCCATGAATGTCGCCAATGATGTCAAAGGGGCCGTGTTCGTGTTTTAGGTTGTTCCAGAGGGGTTGGCGTTCGATTTCAACAGATTCAACTTCTGCTAGAGAGTTGAGAGTATAGACATAACGGAAGCCTTCTTTTTCCAAACCACGTAGAGAACGCCGTAACATTTGGCTATGACGCCGCACTACATGGGAGCCGAACTGGCGATTGCTCCTCTGTTGGTTGCGCTCATGGCATAATTCTTCTGGTAAGTCGAGGACGATCGCGATCGCAAAGCAATGGTATTGTCGTGCCATTTGCAGCAGAGGTCTGCGATCTTCCATCTGCACGTTAGTAGCATCAATTACAGTCAGTTTAGCTGCTGCTAGTCGCTTGGCAGTAATGAAGTGCAACACCTCAAAGGCATCTTTGGTGGCGGACTGGCTATTTTCGCTATTAGAAACCAAGCCGCGACAAAAGTCTGAGGAAAGTACCTCGAAGGGTTGAAAGTGCTTATGGGCAAAAGTTGATTTACCGGAACCGGAAGCTCCGATGAGGACAATTAAAGATAGTTCAGGAAAAGTTATTTTCATAATTTTTTTAAGCAACCGCTAAGGACACCAAAGGCGTAAAGGAAGAAGTAAAATGAAATTAGGAATTATGGCTAAACACTGCCATCTGTGTGGGTGAACCGACTTCTGCATCTTCTGTGCCTACAGGTTGAAATTCCACAGTATAGCTAAAGCGTTCTGCTACCCGATTTGCCCAGTTTTTAAACTCTGCGCGCGTCCATTCAAAACGGTGGTCTTGGTGTCGTAGTTTCCCCCCAGGCAAGTTCTCGAATTTGACGTTGTACTCAATATTGGGCGTTGTCACCACCACGGTTTTGGGCTGGGTAAACTCAAACAAGACTCGCTCAAATGACCCCAGACGCGGTAAATCAAGATGCTCAATTACCTCAATCACCGTTGCAGCATCGTAGCCACTGAGACGTTTATCTTGATAGGTGAGTGCGCTCTGTAATAATTGCAGACGTTCCCATTGATTGCGGGGGAGATGCAGACGGTCTAATCGTTCTTGAGCGACTTCTAGCGCCCTGTAGGAAACATCGACACCCGTAATTTGCTCGAAAAAACCATCTTTAAGCAGGAGTTTCAAGAGATTTCCCTGACCGCAGCCTAAATCAATCACCCGCTTTGCAGCTCTTCGCTTCAAAGCAGCAATCACCGCATTCATCCTCTGCTGATTCAGACTAATGGGCTTTTCTACTGCTGCTTCTTCCTCAGCATGGCTTTCCTCAGCACTATCAGGATCGGGATTGTCTTCTTCTGCTAATTGGGCTAAAGCCAGACGAGTTAAGCGATGTTGTCGTTTTAGATAGCGCTTGGTAATTTGTTCTCGCGCTGGATGTGCAGTTAACCAACCTTCGCCATGACGCAGTAACTTTTCGATTTCCTCATCGCCTACCCAGTAATGTTTATCATCATCCAATACTGGAATCAAAACGTAGAGGTGACTTAACAAATCGCTTAAGGGCAAAGTCTGCTGAAGTTCGACGCTAAAGTATTGACTCTGCCCCCATTCAGCGAATTCCTCATCTAAAATATGACCTTGGGCACTCACACTGTAACCCAACGGCTCAAACAGTTCCCGCAGAAAATTTTCACCCCCGCGACAGGGTAAGACAGAAAGTTTCGCTGTCAAAGGAATAGGAGTTTGTACTAGTTCTGGCAACTCTTTGCAGCGACCTGCTAAAGCTGTGCTAAATACTTGAGCGATCGCTACACTTAAAAATGAAGAAGCAACATAAGCAGCAATTCTCATTTTGAAAAAAATAGAGTATTAACCCCGATTTTGGAATTCACAATATAGTACAACCCACATTCAGCAGGTATTTTTTAAATTTTTGGAATTATCTACAACCCAATGACAACAAGGCTTTCAGGCAATGAAGCTCAATTCTATATTACAGCGATCGCTGCTCCACCTAACGGCAAATCAAGCTTATTGATACTATTGTCAATAGATTAGTTGGTTTGAGATTAAATTCTTTGAACACCTCCATAGATAACAAAAAAACGTGAAATGCCTATTTTGATTGGGTTTTAGCTGTTTTATGAAATTATTTTTTTGACAAAATAACCTGCTGGGAAGAATATTTTGAGTATATTTACTCATGCTGAATGTGGGTTATACAGCTCAGTCTTTGGTGGAGGCAGTCTTTCAAAGGAACCTAGAAGAATCATGCTTTTAGAACCAAAACCAACACAGCGTGCCGATCGCTTTAATCTAGCCGAGCAAATTGTTGAAAGAATTCTTGCTGTACGTGGGGAACAAGTTCTTGCAATTGGTTTATATGGCTCTTTGGCGCGTGGCACCGACCAACTGTATTCAGATATTGAACTGAACCACTATGGACTAAAAGTCCATTACGTTATCCCGGCGGAAAGCAAAAGGCAATTCCTCAAATTGCTCACTATCTACCTCCTACATTTCAGGAATTCCGTGAACCTTTTGTTGGCGGTGGTTCTGTATTTTTTCATGTTTTACAGAAG
>JBGTMK010000533.1:0-2779 GCA_041743605.1 Nostoc sp. | reverse complement strand
TCTAATGGTTTGCTCAAAAGCGTGCTGTTGTCGGTCAAGCAACGATTATTAAATCAACTTTTGGCAGATTATCGATACTGGGTGATATCACAAACCAAAGATAGAGAAATTGACGGTGATAGTACTGAATTACCAATCCTGAATGCTGAGTAATTTTTTAACAAACAGAATTCAGGAGTCAGGAGTCAGAATTGAATTCTGTAATTAGTGGCACGACTGAATCCCCGACTAATTTATTCAGAATTCAGAATTCTGAATTCTGAATTCTATATTCTTCTTCAATCACTCAACACTCAGACGTTTGATTTGGCAAGGACGAAAAGACTGACGATGCAGAGGCGATGGCCCGTATTGTTGTAAAGCCAGCAAATGCCGCTGGCTACCATAACCCTTGTTACACTCCAGGTTGTACATAGGGTATTTTAATGCTAGACGCATTACCAGTTCATCACGCCAAACCTTAGCAACAATACTAGCAGAGGCAATAGCGAGCGATCGCTCGTCACCTTTAACTATTGTTTGTTGTGGCAGTAGCAAGTCTTTGATTGACTGATTGCCATCAACCAAGCAGAGTGCAGGCTGTACTTTTAACTTCAGCACAGCCCGCTTCATTGCTAACAGCGTCCCTTGCAAAATATTTATCTTGTCAATTTCAGCAGTAGAAGCAAACCCAATTTTCCAGTCTATAGCTAGCTCACAAATTTGCTCCGCTAGCTGAGTTCTACGAGAACTAGACAACTTTTTACTGTCTTTAATTTTAGCTGCCATTAGTATTGGCAAAGCGTGATCTGGTAGGATCACTGCTGCCGCCACCACAGGCCCAAATAAAGCACCTCGCCCTACTTCATCCACACCTGCAACCAACCCTGGAATCCCTGACAAGGTAGAAAACTCCAGCCAAGTGGATTGTTCCAAAGGCGTTGGCGATCTTGCTACCATAAAGCAAATTAATTATCCTCGATCGCTGAGGAACGACGACGGCGGCGACGGCTGGCAGTGGCACTGCTATTAGCTTCACTTTCATCTGCGATCTCGTTCGCGGCTGCGGCTTTCGCAGACAAGCGTCCCGAAGGATTCACAGTTAACTCCGGTGGTTCAGTTGTCTCTTCAATCAAAGATTTTTGTTCTGGCTCAATAACTTTTGGTGTTGGTATCTTGCTTGCGGTTATTTCAGGTGTTGCTTTTTGTGGAATAGCAGTTATTTCAGGTGTTGCCTTTTGAAGAATAGCGGTTATTTCAGGTGTTGCCTTTGGAGCAATAGTTGATTCTGAGGTTGATTCAGTTGGGGTCGTTGGCAATTGACCGGGCTGAATCACATTAATAATCACAGACTTGGTATTTTTAACCTCTTGCTCTAACTTCACTAAGGGAGATATTCCCATCAAGGCAAACATATCCTGTTCTTGGAGGCTCATTTCTACAGTTCTAATCTCCGGTGGTTCTACCACTGGTTTAACTGGTTCTGCCTTGATAATTTTAGTACGCTCTGCTCTTTCAGTCCAACCTGGCTTACCAAGGCTGGGTGAGGGGATTTCTGGTGTAACCCCTAGTTCTGGTTCCACATCAAGGTCTAAGTCTGACTCATTAACAAAAGCCAAGGGATTGGGAATAACTCGACCTTCATCTTTCCCGTTTAACCCATTGATGCCAATTCGACTGCGGCGAGTGCGGGTACGACGCTTATTATCAAGTTCTTGATAACTAGGATGATTGATCAGATTTAGGTTACTCAATTCCGAGTCGCCGTCAAATGCTTCCCCAAATCCATCATAAGTTTCTCGTGGTTCCGGGATGCGGGCAGATGGCTGACGTGGTTCTCGGTGAGGCAAGGATACAAAACGCTCACGCTCTGGTGTCTCTGCCGGTATCGGTAATCGGTTTTCGATTTCTCCAGGCAGACGCACGGTATGCCCTAAACCGCCACAGGTGGGGCAAGTTTCACCAAACAATTCGTAAATATTTTGACCCTGACGTTTGCGGGTCAGTTCTACTAGACCCAGTTCGGTAAGTTGGGCAATCTGGGGACGAGCTTTGTCTGCTTTGAGTGCTTTATTAAAGTGTTCGAGAACTTGTAATTGGTCACGTCGCGATTCCATATCGATAAAATCAACGACGATCACCCCGGCAATATTCCGCAGACGCAACTGGCGAGCAATTTCTGTTGCAGCTTCGCAGTTTGTCCACAAAACTGTTTCTCTAGCTGTTGCCGATCGCGTAAAGGAACCTGAGTTAACATCAATTACGGTTAATGCCTCAGTCGGCTCGATGATGATGTAACCTCCAGAAGGTAGGTCTACCCTTGGTTTCAGGGCTTCTCTAATCGCAGCCGTGATCCGGAAGTATTCTAAAATTGGGGAGCGATCGCGATGATGGTCAATCAACAATCCCTGCGGTGTTTGACCGCCACTCCAATTCTGCAAGTACTGTTTGACGCGCTTCAAACCAGTGCTGGAATCCACGACAATCCGATTTACATCCGCGCCGTACATATCTCGCAATACGCGCTGGATAAAGTCATCGTCTCGGTTGAGTAGTGCTGGGGCGCGGGTAGAATGGGCTTCCTGCTGAATAGCTTCCCATTGCTTTTGCAGCAACTCCAAATCTTCCATAATCGCTTCTTCGGGTTTGCCTTCGGCTTCTGTACGCACAAGCAAACCCATTCCCGCCGGCTTGACCAAAATTGCTAGTGCCCGTAAGCGGTTGCGCTCACTTTCACTTTTAATTCGTCGGGATAAATTTACGCCCCGACCGTAGGGCATCAGTACTACGTAGCGTCCGG
>JBGTMK010000532.1:0-3974 GCA_041743605.1 Nostoc sp. | reverse complement strand
CTTCAGACAGAAATTTAGGCTTAGGGGTTGTTGTTCCTCGGACTTCCATAGAAGAAAAGTTAGCGGCGATTTGGGCTGAAATCTTGAGACAACCAAATATTAGTATCCACGACAATTTCTTTGAACTGGGTGGCGATTCGATCATCAGTATTCAGATGATTTCTAAAGCAAATCTTGCCGGGTTACAGCTAGCTCCAAAACAACTGTTTCAATATCAAACTATTGCCGAGTTAGCTACCGTTGTCGGCATAAACAGGCAAATTAAAGCGAATCAGGGGTTAGCCACAGGTTCAGTACCGCTAACGCCGATCCAGCATTGGTTTTTCGAGCAAAATTTACCCGATGCTCACTACTTTAACCAGTCAGCCTTGTTAGAAATTTCATCGGAAGCACAACCGGAGTTATTAAAGCAAGTCTTGCAACAATTATTATTACATCACGATGTACTGCGATCGCGCTTTGTCTTAGAAAGCATTCCCACCCAACAAATTAATGATGCATCTCAGGAAATAGTGCCTTTCTCCATTGTGGATTTGTCAAAACTTTCAAAAGAAGCACAACAAATCGCAATTCAGACAAAAGACGCTGAACTTCAAGCCAGCCTAAATCTTTCATCAGGAGAAATTGTCCGAGTTGTATTGTTTCAGTTGGGGAATCAAGCAAGTCAGTTACTATTTGTTATCCATCACTTAGTAGTAGATGGTATCTCATGGCGGATTTTGTTGGAAGACTTGGCAATAGGTTATCAGCAACTTCTCCGTGGTGAAGCAATAAAATTACCACCTAAAACTACTTCTTTTCAAGAGTGGGCAACTCGGCTCCAAGAATACAGTAAGTCAGAAGCCCTTACCGTAGAACTTGATTACTGGTTATCTAACTTTGAGAGCAATATTGCTCCTTTGCCGATAGATTATCAACTAGGAAAAGAAAGCAATATTTTAAGCTCAACTAATTCTATAACGCTCTTTTTGAATGAAGATGAAACCCGCTCTCTACTCCAAGATGTTCCCTCTGCTTACAATACACAAATTAATGATATTTTGTTGACCGCCTTAGTACAAAGCTTTAGCCAATGGACAGGGGAAAAATCGCTAGTTGTTGATTTAGAAGGACATGGGCGGGAAGACTTATTTGAAGATGTAGACTTATCGCGTACTGTAGGCTGGTTTACTACTTTATTCCCTGTCCAATTAGAACTGAGTTCTGTCGATCGGTTAGAAGATTTAAAATTAGTTAAAGAAAAACTGCGTCGCCTTCCTAAACACGGTATTGGTTATGGAATATTACAATATTTACATCCAGATGCGACAGTTCAAAATAAATTCCATAATTTGCCTCAAGCAGAAGTCAGTTTTAATTATTTAGGTCAATTTGACCAAGTACTATCTGCATCTGCAATGTTTGGATCTGTCAAAGAGTGGAAATCAGAGCAGAGTAAACGAGGAAATCGCAGCCATTTATTAGCAGTGAGTGGATTAATTGATTCAGGAAAACTAGAAATAGACTTTGCATATAGTGACAAAATTCACAAAAAATCCAGCATTGAACAATTAGCGTTTGGATTTTTGGAAGCATTAAGAACCCTAATTACTCATTGCCAGTCAAAAGATTCCCAAGGTTATACACCTTCTGATTTTTCTACTGCCAGACTCAATCAAAAACAACTGGATAAGTTTTTAGGCAAAATCAACAACAAGAAAAGCAAATAATAGATGAATTATTAGTGGACTGTCGCCATTTATGTACTAAGTTTACGAAAGTTATGAAAATCAATGAAATTAACTCTACTCAGTCTATTAATAATAATTCTGCTTTAACTGAGCAGGAGCGACATAAAATATTAGTTGAATGGAATGATACAAAGGTAGATTATCCTAAGCATTTATGTATACATCAATTATTTGAAGCACAAGTAGAAAAAACACCAGATAATATTGCTGTTGTTTTCAAAGAACAACAACTTACTTATCAAGAGTTAAACCACCGAGCCAATAAAATAGCATATTATCTACAAAGTTTGGGTGTAAGTCCAGAAGTGTTGGTAGGGATTTGCGTTGAGCGATCGCTAGAAATGATCGTAGGATTATTGGGAATTCTCAAAGCGGGTGGAGCTTATGTACCCCTAGATCCAACGTATCCCAAAGAGCGGCTATCGTTCATGCTCTCAGATTCACAAGTGCAGGTGGTATTAACCCAACAAAAATTCGTGGAAGGGTTGACTGCAAGCGAGGCAAAGTTGGTTTGTCTAGATAGTGACTGGGAATTAATTAACCGCCATCAAGAGAATCCTACTAGCAACGCCACGGCTGAAAACTTGGCTTATGTCATCTACACTTCCGGTTCTACAGGAACGCCAAAGGGAGTAGCTGTACCGCATCGGGCTGTAAATCGGCTAGTATGCAACACCAACTACGTGAACTTTGTGCCTAGTAATCGCGTTGCCCAAGCCTCAAATACTTCATTTGACGCAGCTACATTTGAAATTTGGGGATCTCTCCTACACGGGGCTAGGCTGGTGATAATTCCTCAAGATGTTGTGCTTTCGCCGCAGAACTTTGCAGCATACATCCATGAACAAGGGATTAGCGTATTATTTTTGACTACAGCCTTATTTAATCAGTTAGCGAGCGTTGTCCCCCAGGCATTTAAAAACCTACAACACTTACTATTTGGAGGCGAGGCTGTAGATCCAAAGTCAGTGAAAATGGTTTTAAAAAATGGAGCGCCACAACAATTATTGCACGTTTACGGGCCGACTGAAAGCACAACATTTACTTGTTGGTATCTAGTACAAGATATTCCAGAAGGGGCTACAAATGTGCCCATTGGTCGCCCAATTTCCAATACACAAATTTATCTACTAGACTCTAAACTTCAACCAGTTCCAATTGGGACTACTGGTGAATTATATATTGGTGGTGACGGCTTGACCAGAGGCTATCTGAATCGTCCAGAGTTAACCGAGGAAAAATTTATCTCCAATCCGTTTGAGGAGTTAGGAGGGAGTAGATTATATAAGACTTGTGATTTAGCCCGTTTCTTACCAGATGGCAATATTGAGTTTATTGGACGAGTCGATAATCAGGTGAAGATTCGCGGCTTCCGCATTGAACTAGGAGAAATTGAGGCGCTTTTGAGCCAACATGCGGATGTACAGCAGACTGTGGTTATCGCTCGTGAAGACATCCCTGGCGATAAGCGTCTTGTTGCTTATATTGTTCCTAACCAAAAAGTTGATTTGAGCGTCAATACTCTCAAAGGCTTTCTTCAAGAAAAACTGCCCCACTACATGATGCCAACAGTCTTTGTAATCTTAGACTCCTTGCCCCTTACTCCCAATGGTAAAGTTGATCGGTGGAATCTTCCAGCCTGCGATCGCACCCGCCCAGATCTTGAAGAAATCTTTGTTGCACCTCGTAAACCAATTGAGGAAAAGTTAGCTGCGATTTGGGCTGAATTACTAGGGCTTGATCTGATTGGAGTCAATGATAATTTTTTCTATCTGGGTGGACATTCGTTAATTGCAACTCAGATGCTTTCTCGCGTGCGCGAAGTTTTCCCAGTCGAGTTATCCTTTGGGCAAATCTTTGAAAACCCCGCGATCGCAAGTTTAGCTCAACTGCTCACCCAAGATCACAAAGAACAACACGAGCAACGTCTGTCCATAAAAAGAATTCCCCATGAGGGACTATTGCCAGTTTCCTTTGCTCAAGAGCGAGTGTACTTTATTCAGCAATTAGCGCCGGAAAATAGTGCTTACCAATTCCAGGCAAAGATACGATTTCGAGGTCGGCTTGATGTCACAGTCTTACACCAATGTCTTGATCAGATTGTGCAGCGTCATGAAATCTTCCGCACGACTTATCCGGCGGTAAATGGTAAGTTATTTCAGGTCATTAACCCACACCAACCAATCAGTTTTAAAGTAATTGACCTCCAGGCATTCCCGGAATCTGAGCAAGCAGCCGAGGCTC
>JBGTMK010000531.1:0-9130 GCA_041743605.1 Nostoc sp. | reverse complement strand
GGTCGTCCCGTCGAACCAGAGGTATAGATTACATAAGCTAAATTATCAGGCGTACTTTGAGGACTGGGATTTTCTGTCAACGCTTGAGCAAAATTTGCCTCATCCAAACAAATTACCTGAAGTGGGTTTTCTAGTTCAGCTAGAGGTAATTGGTATCTGAGGGAACTTTGGGTTAGCAACACCGATGTCCCAGAATCTTGTAGCATCAACCCAATACGCTCTTGTGGGTAATTGGGGTCAATCGGCACATACGCTCCACCCGCTTTGAGAATACCGAGTAGACCGATAACCATTTCTAACGAGCGTTCGACACAAATACCAATTAAAGTGTCTGGCTTAATCTTATGGTTCTCAATCAGGTAATGAGCCAGTTGGTTGGCGAGTTGATTGAGTTCTTTATAACTCAGGCTTTGGTCTTCAAACACCAAAGCGATATTATTAGGAGTTTTACAAACTTGAGCTTCAAACAGGTCAACCAGGGTTTGATTGTGAGGAAAATCGCTGTTGGTTTGATTCCAGATTTGGAGTTGCTGACGTTCAGCTTCTGTGATCAACGGCAGAGTATTAATAGCCTGTTGAGGGTTATCGACAATTGCCTGAACCAAGACTGCAAAATGTCTTACCATCCGTTGAATAGTTTTAGCTTCAAACAAATCAGTGGCATACTCCCATTCTCCTGTTAAACCTTGAGGAGTTTCACGGAACATCAACGACAAATCAAACAGAGTTGTCGTGTTTTCCCACTCAAAACGGGTAATGGTTAATCTATTAGTTTCCAGTTTCTCTTGAGTTTCATTTTGCAAACCAAATGCCACTTGAAAGAGGGGATGATGGGAGAGCGATCGCTCCTTACCCAATTCATCAACTAGTTTCTCAAAGGGTAAATCTTCATGGTCATAAGCATCCAGGGTTACTTGCTTGACTCGTTCAAGTAATTCTAAAAAAGTTGGATTCTCTTGCAGATTGGTACGCAACGCTAAGGTATTGACAAAAAAACCAATTAGGGGTTTTGTTTCACGACGGTTGCGATTAGCGATCGCAGAACCAACAACAATATCCTCTTGACCACTGTAGCGTGAAAGTAACAGCGTAAATACTGCAAGCATTGTCATAAACAAGGTTGTTCCTGACTTCTGACTCAAACGCTTCAACTTCTGTGTTAAATCCTGATTCAGTTCCAAAAACTCGCTACGCCCCCGATAGGTTTGAACTGACGGGCGGGGTCTATCTGTGGGCAATTCTAACAGGGGCGGGACTTCGGCTAATTGTTTGTGCCAATAATTGAGTTGGGTTTGGAGTACCTCTCCCTGAAGCCATTGTCTTTGCCAATGAGCGAAATCGGCATATTGCAGCGATAATTCGGGCAGGGGACAAGGTTCTCCGGCGCAAAATGCAGTATAAAGAGTGAATAGCTCACGGCGGAATATCTGCATTGACCAGCCATCACAAGCAATATGATGGATAACGAGCAACAGCAGATGAGATTGATTACTCAGTTGCAGCAACTTTACCCGCAGCAAAGGTGGGTTTGATAAGTCAAAGGGCTGTTGTAATTCTTGTGTCGCTAACTGTTGCGCTTTCTTTAACTGGTCTTGTTCTGTCAATTGTTGCCAGTCTAGTACTTGCATCGTCAGTTTAGGAGTAGCATGAATCACCTGTATGGGTGACTCATCAACAAATGAGAAAGTAGTACGTAGCACTTCATGACGTTGGACAATTGCTGTTATGGCTTGTTCTAAGGCAGTTATATTCAGAAATCCGCTAATTTGCCAGAAAAACGGGACATTGTAAACGCAATTTTCGCCTTCTAGTTGGTCGAGAAACCACAGTCGCGCTTGAGCAAAGGAGAGGGGAAGAGGTTGTTTGCGCGAAACGGGTGTCAGGGGTGGAATTTGTCTGCCATTATTTTGTGGAGATTGCTGTTGCTTTTTCAGTTTTTGTAAGACTAATTCTCGCTTTTCTGGAGAAAGGGCTTCTAGACGTTTTAGTAAATCACTCATAATATTTATTGTTGAAAGTTAGTTTTTTTATCGAACCACAAAGACTTAATTAGTAGCGAATTCTCTACAGAAAGACTCTGTGTACCTTTGTCTTGAAAAGTTCTGAGCCTCGCTCTGCAAGGAGCTAATGCGCTTCTGCTGAAACCTCCGCACCCTGGGGGAAGCCGCAAAAGCGTCTACAGATTTTTCGCTGCGCTTACTTTACGCTTTTCTGCGTTTAAAAAATACTCACAAAATTAATTGTTGCGTTACTTCTGCCTGCGATAACTGATCAACTTCCTCTAAAATTTGTGCTAGGGCATCATTTTCTGCTTGTTCAATCTGTTGAGCAATCACTTTTTGGGCGAGTTCAGCAATGGTCGGATTTTCAAACAGGTAACGTAGAGGAAAATCCAGAGAAAAGGCTTCCCTTAACTGAGAAATCACTTCGATACCTAGTAAAGAATGCCCTCCTAACTCGAAGAAGTTATCCTGAACCCCAACCTGTTTTAACCTAAGAACTTCAAGCCAAATAGAGGCTAATTCGTGTTCAGTAGGCGTGCGAGGGGGCACAAAATCAACCTCTATACTTCTTTGGGAAATATCTGGAGTGGGTAAAGCGCGGCGATCGCGCTTACCATTAGGAGTGAGAGGAAATGCCTCCAGAAATACGAAGGCGACGGGAATCATGTACTCAGGTAGCTTTTCTTTAAGGAAGTTTCGCAGTGTACTAGGAACTGGTGGCTCTTGCTGCGGAACAACATAAGCTACAAGACGCTGCTCAGTTGCATATTCCCTAACTAAAACCATAGTTTCTTGCACCATTGGGTGTTGCGCCAGCACTGCTTCAATTTCTAAGAGTTCAATGCGGAAACCACGAATCTTCACTTGATGATCGCGGCGACCCAGAAACTCGATATTACCATCGCTTAAGTAGCGTGCTAAATCTCCGGTTTTGTAAAGACGGGCATCTAGTTGATTGCTAAAAGGGTTAAAAATAAATTTTTCAGATGTTAAGTCTGGACGATGGAGATAATGTCTTGCTAGTCCAGCACCACCGATGTATAATTCGCCTACAACCCCGATAGGTACTGGTTGCAGATGGGAGTCTAAAATGTAGACTTGCGTGTTGGCAAGGGGACGACCGATAGTTGGTGATTTACTTCCCGCTTTTTGCACCAAAGTAAATGTAGCGTAGGTGGTGGCTTCCGTAGGGCCGTAGAGATTGAATACTTGGCTACTAGGGTAATGTTGATATAGTTGTTGTACTAGTTGATGTGAAAGAGGTTCGCCAGCTAAGTTAAATATCCGCACTCTATCTGGTATGCCATTAATTCTAAGTAATTCAGTAATTGCAGAAGGCACTGTATTTATTAGAGTAATATTTTTAGCATCAGGCAGGGTAGGTAAATGTAAGGCGTTTTCAGCTAAGATTACCCGACCTCCCCAACATAAGGGTACAAACAGTTCAAATACTGAAAGGTCAAAGTTAATAGAGGTAGAAGCGAGGACACCAGCGATCTGCTCTAAAGTATATACTTCGTGCGCCCAGTGTAAGAAGTTAACTGTACTGCGGTGTTCTACCGCTACCCCTTTTGGTTGACCTGTAGAACCGGAGGTGTAAAGAATATAGGCGAGGTTTGTTGGTTTAGTATTTTTAATTACGTTATATTGCTTTTCTTGGCTAATGGCTTGCCCTGCTCTATCAAGGAGGACTACAAGGGCATTATGTTTAGGAAGTATTGCTATTAACTTCTCACTGGTCAACAGTACTTGTAACTGAGCATCGGACAATATTAAGGCTAAACGCTCTTGAGGATAGGTGGGATCTAAAGGCACGTAAGCCCCACCTGCTTTGAGAATCCCTAACAGTCCCACGACCATCTCGATGGAACGTTCTACGCAGATACCCACTAGTGTTTCTGTACCTACTCCTAAGCCTCGCAGGTAATGCGCTAGTTGATTGGCTCGACTATTTAATTCCTGGTAGGTTAACTGCTGCTTTTCAAATACTAAGGCGATCGCGTCTGGTGTCCGTTCTACCTGGGCTTCAAATAATTGATCGATACATTGGTCTTGAGGATATTCGCTTTGAGTATTATTCCACTCTACTAACAATTGATGTTGCTCGGTGGCGCTTACCAAGGACAACTCTTGAACTCGGGGCTGGGGTTTAGCCACAATGCTTGCTAGCAATGTTTGGAAATGTCCATTCATGCGAGCAATTGTCTCTTGCTCAAAACGACTGGTATCATAGACAATCCTTCCAGACAATTGTGATTCAGGATTAACCACTAATGTTAGAGGGTAATTCGTGCGTTCAAGACAACGAAGATGACTAATTTCTAAAGTTTTTTTGGTATCCTGTTCAGCAGAATCTAGGGGATAATTTTCAAATACTAAAAGGCTCTCGAACAAAGGCATTCCTGGGGGAATATCACTCAAACGCTGAATTTCTGCCAGGGAATAATAAGCATACTGTTCCTGTTCAAATGCTTGACTTTGTAATTGCTTGAGCCAGGGTAAGAATTCCGCATTTGCTGTAATTTGTACCCGTATTGGGAGAGTATTGATTAATAGCCCTACCATCGAATCCACTCCCGCTAAGGTTGGTGGGCGACCGGATACAGTTGCACCAAAGACGACATCGCTTTCCCCACTGTAGCCAGAAAGCAGTAGCGCCCATGCTCCTTGCACCAAATTATTCAAAGTTAAATGGTGCTTTCGCACCGCACATTGCAGTTTCTCAGTTACTGTTTGAGATAATTGAAAAAGTTTTTCATCATAGGTTGGCTGTTGCCTTGATTTATCCAAAGTCGATTTATCTACTCTCAAAGGAGTAGGAGTCTCGAACCCCTGGAGAGTTTCTTGCCAAAAGTTTTTTGCCTGAACAATATCCTGTTGCTGTAACCAATTAATATATTCTCGATAGAGGCGAACAGGCTGGAGGCGTAAATGTTCGCCTCGCTGATGTGCTTCATAAAAAGCTAAAACTTCTTCAAGGATAATCTGCATCGACCAGCCATCAAAGAGGATATGATGATGGCTCCAAATAAATTGGTAAGTATAGTCCCCTAGCCAGATGACAGTGAAGCGCATCAGGGGAGCAACATCTAGTTCAAATCCTTTTTGGCGATCGCTTGACAAAAAATCCTCTAGTTGCCGTTGTTGTTCATCCAGCGTAAAATTCCGCCAGTCCAATTTCTCCCACGGAAGATCCACTTGCTTACTCACCATTTGCAAGGGCTTTTCTATCTCCTCCCAATAAAAGGAACTGCGTAAAACTGGATGTCGCGCCACAACTTGTTCCCAAGCTTGCTGGAAAGCAGTAAAATTCAATTCCCCAGAGAGGATGCAAAGCAACTGCTCAAAATAAACTTCTGATTCTGGCGCGTAAAGGGTATGAAACAACATCCCCTGCTGCATGGGCGAAAGTTCATAAAGATCATCGATATTGTTCATGGGAATTGGGACAAGGGGACAAGGGGAGAAATAATCAATGACAAATGACAAATGACTACTTTGTTTTATTCTTATTGACTTTAGATAAGAATTTATCAAGCTGTTTCTGATTGAGTTTAGCGGACGAAAAGTCCGAGGGTGTATAGCCTTTAGCTTCTTTCGACTGACAGTGAGTAATTAGAGTTTTTAATGCTTCAATAAACCCAAAAGCTAAACGTTCAATGGTGGCTTGTCGATGAATTTGATCGCTATAAGCCCAAGTCATCTCCAGCTTGCCGGTGCGAATGAATCCGCTTATTCCTAACAGATGGCTGTGCTTATTAATTGCACTTTGTTGCGCTTTCATTTCTTTAGCTAAACCTAACGCCTCGGAAGCTTTAAGCACCTGATCAAATTGCCCAAGGTAGTTAAAACTAACTTGTGCTTGAGGTAGCGCTTGTAATTTCAAATTATCCCGCCGCAAATAACGCAACACGCCATAACCAATACCTCGGTTGGGGATGCGCCGCAGTTGTTCTTTGACTAACTTTAAAGCCTCTCCGGGATGATCAATTTCTGCTAGCTGTAACCGAACCGGGAATAAAGTGGTAAACCAGCCAACAGTACGCGATAAATCCACATCTTCAAATAAATCTTCCCTTCCATGACCTTCTAAGTCAACCAGTAGTGAATTTTCTCCCGTCCATTGGGCAAAGCTTTGCACTAAGGCTGTCAGCAATACATCATTAATTTGAGTGTTGTAGGCAGAGGGGACATCCTGCAAAAGGGCGCGGGTTTCTTCTTCAGTTAAAGAAAGGGATACAGAAGCGGCGGAAGCGATTGTGTTGTCGTCAGATGCAGGATAGTCTTCTGGTAGTGGAGTAATTTCAAGATTAGATTCACCTAGCCAGTAATCTAACTCAGCAGCGATCGCATCTGATTGGGCGTATTCTACCAAGCGATCGCTCCAATATTGAAACGAAGTTGTCTTTGCTGGTAATTTAATCGCTTCACCACGACTGATTTGTTGGTAAGCTGTAGCCAAATCTTCTAGCAAAATCCGCCACGAAATTCCATCTACTGCTAAATGATGGATGGTGAATAGTAACCAATCAGGTCGATTGTTACCTAATTGAAATAACGTTACTTGTGCGATCGCTCCAGTAGATAAATTCAGACTAGCTTGAAGTTCAGCATCCGTAGCTTGCATTGCTGTTTGTTGTTCTGCTGGCGACAAGTGCGACAAATGAATCACGCGAAATGGCACAGTCTCCTGGGGAAAGGTGTTAAACTGCTGCCAGTTTTTCCCTTTTTGCAAAAACCGCGATTCTCCCCTGGGAAGACGTGCAAAGCACGAACGCAAAGCATCGTGATGCAGTATTAATTGCTGCACCACTTTCTGTAATAACCCTGGTTGCAAGTTTGGCGATACTTCCAGTAACACTGACTGGTTAAAGTAATCAGGTTCCGGCAATTTCTGCTCGAAAAACCACTGTTGGATCGGTGTCAGCGCCACTTTGCCAGTGACTAATCCTTGTTCAGCTGTAACTTGGCTAATCATACCCGCCACAGCAGCTAACTCGGCAATAGTTTGGTATTGAAATAACTGTTTGGGGACAATTTGGATTCCTGCTTGCTGGGCACGAGAAATTACCTGAATGCTGAGAATTGAATCTCCACCCAGTTCAAAGAAGTTATCATGGATGCCAACTTGTTCTAGTCGCAAGATTTCTGACCAAATCGCCGCTAATCTTTCTTCTATCAGGGTTTGGGGAGCAACAAAGTTATTTTCTGCATTTCGAGAAAGATCGGGGGCTGGTAGGGCGCGGTAGTCTACTTTGCGGTTGGGTGTCATCGGCAGCGCCTCTAGCAGCACGAAAGCCGAGGGAACCATATAATTCGGCAGTTTCTGCTTGAGGAAATGGCGCAGTTCATCGTTAGTTGCTGGCGGCTGGTGGGGTACAACATAAGCCACAAGCCGCTTTTGTCCAGGGATGTCTTCACGGGCAATCACGACAGTTTGAAATACCTGGGGATGTTGGCGTAATACCGTCTCAATTTCTCCTAACTCAATGCGGAAACCGCGAATCTTTACTTGATCGTCAACTCGACCGAGATATTCTAGATTGCCATCGGCGCGAAATCGTGCTATGTCGCCAGTTTTATATAATTTTGGATTTTGGGTCGCACCTTTGGTGCGCTTCCAGCGCAACTTGGATTTTGGATTGTCAAACTGATTCTCAATAAATTTCTCAGATGTAAGTTCTGGGCGTTGCCAATATCCTCTAGCTAAACCTGCTCCACTAATGTGCAGTTCTCCCGGAACTCCAATCGGTACTTGTTGCAGATATTGATCTAAAACATAAACCTGAGCATTGCTAATAGGTCGTCCAATGCTAACAGAGGTGGCTGTTGGGGTTAAGTAATCTAAAGTGGTTACAACCGTTGCTTCCGTCGGGCCGTAACTATTAAATAATTGCGGTGGCTGGGGAAAATGAGCAATACTACTGTGCCAATGCTTAACTTTTTCTAGTTGAGCTTCTTCTCCTCCAATAATCACAACTCTCAGACTTTCAGGAATGCGGGAGTCTTGATGAGTAAGTTCCGCTACTAATTGATGCCAATACGCTGTGGGAAGATCCAAAACAGTCAACTGCCATTTTTGGCAACACCGCCAAAACTCATTGCTGGAGTGCAATATCTGTTCGGTACGTAGTACTAATGTTGCACCGACTAAAAGGCAAGGAAAGATTTCTTCAATGGATGTATCAAAGCAAATAGACGCAAATTGGAGAATATTATCGCCTGCATTAATTCCATATTCATGAGTGGCGGTCAAGACGAAATTTATCAGCGATCGCTGTTCAACCATTACCCCTTTCGGTTTTCCCGTAGAACCAGAGGTATAAATAATGTAGGCAAGGTTATCAAGTTGAACTTCATTAATCGGGTTGCTTGTATTTTGTTGAGCAATTATTCCCCAGTCGCTATCTAAACAGATTGTTTTTCCGGCATAATCTGCTAGTTTGTCCTGAAATCTTGCTTGAGTCAGCAAAATACCCAATTGCGTATCTTCGAGAATGTCAGCTAATCGCTCTTTGGGATAGGCAGGATCGAGGGGAATGTATGCACCCCCAGCTTTGAGAATGCCAAGTAAACCGACAATCATCTCTGGGGAACGGTCAACGCAGATACCAGCTAGCGTTTCTGCTTTGACTCCTAAACTTTGAAGATAGTGGGCTAATTGATTGGCGCGATCGCTCAATTGGCGGTAAGTTAATTGTTGACCTTCTTGCTGAATAGCCACAGCATCGGGAGTTAACTCCACTTGGGCTGCAAATAACTCATGCACACATTTAGTTGAGGAATACTCTTTGTGAGTTTGATTCCATTCCACCAACAATTGCTGCTGAGTCTGCGTTAGCAGTGGTAATTGGGAAATTCGCTGCTCTGGATTCGCTACAATTCCTTTTAGTAACTTTTGATACTGCTCTAGCATTTGCTGGATTGTGGCAGCATCAAAAAGATCGCTATTGTATTCTAAGACTAGGGTAATTCCTTTTGCTCCCCTTTTAGCACCGTTCTGCACGCTTTGTTCAAAACGCGGTATAACGAGAAAATCTAGATCAAACTTTGCAGATTTATTACTGATAGGTTCATGCAAGCTGATGTCCAAACCAGGGAGACTCAAATCCGGCATAGCGGAATCA
>JBGTMK010000530.1:0-13005 GCA_041743605.1 Nostoc sp. | reverse complement strand
ATAAGGGCAGCAAAAACAGCTTTAACGGACAAAACTTGGAGTCAGCATAAATTAGCAACAGCTTTAGGAATTACACGTCAACCAGTTTCCAAATTTTTTGCAGGTGAGTCGGTTTCTCGCTCTTGTTTTGTGCAAATTTGCCAACAGCTAGGGTTATCTTGGCAAAAGGTTGCTGGCTTATCTGAAGATGTAGCATTTGATGCAACTCCTAAAGCGCAATTCCAAGGTGCTGACCTTGATACATTGGTGCGGGAAGTGCGCCAAAAGCGCCAAGACAAAATTGAAGACCAGTGCAACACCATGCAAATGTTGGACATTTCCCAGACAGTCCAACTGAAGGACATTTACACCAATATTAATGTCTTAGAGAAGATAACTAGCTTGCAATGGCGAGAAATTTCTGACCTGTTGAAAGACTTCAAATCTGAATCTAACTTTAATCAACTTGGAGGATACAAGCGTCAGAGAAGATTGCCAGGCTTAGAAGCGGTATTGCAGCACTCAAAACTAATGCTGCTGGGTAAACCAGGGTCAGGTAAAACCACATTTTTACAATATCTTGCAATTGAGTGTAACAAAGGCGAGTTTCAGCCAAACCGCATCGCAACTTTTATTAAGGTGAAAGAATTTGCTGAAGATGCTAAAAATGACAGCCAATTCAATATATTGAACTACATCAGCGAAGACTTTCTCAACTGCGGTGTTAGCAAGGAATCGACTAAAATTCTGCTGGTTGAGGGCAAACTGCTGATTTTGCTAGATGGATTAGATGAAGTAGCAGCAGAAAAAGTAGATAAAGTTACAATCGAGATTCGTAGATTTACTCAGGATTTTTACAAAAATCAGTTTGTTATTAGCTGTCGGATTGCTGCCCAGAAATATAGATTTCAGGGATTTACTGAAGTTGAGGTGGCAGACTTTGACCAAGAGCAAGTAGAAGTTTTTGTCAAAAATTGGTTTGTTGCAGTTGCTCTTAATTCTAGGGAAGATGGGGAAGCGATCGGAAATTTATTGATTAATCAGCTGCATCTGCCAGAAAATCAGCATATCCGAGAATTAGCAGTTACTCCAATACTGTTGCATTGGATTTGCCTAGTTTTTCAAGTAAAAGATGGATTCTCCTTAAACCCAGCCAAGTTATATGAGCAAGCGCTGAACATTTTGCTGGTCAGATGGGATGAAATTAGAGGCATTAAACGCGATCGCGTTGGTTGTAACTTGACTCTACTAAGCAAAAAAAAGCTATTTTGTCAACTTGCATCTATAGCTTTTGAGCAAGAAAATTACTTTTTTGAAAAAGAAAAAATTCTACAACTAATTGCTGACTATCTGGATAGATTAGAAGGAATTGATTTAGAAGGAACTCAATTGCAGCTAGATCGGGAAGCAGTTTTGAAGGCAATTGAAGTACAAGATGGGTTATTAGTGCAAAGGGCACAAGAAATTTACTCCTTTTCTCATTTGACATTCCAACAGTATTTCACAGCTAGAAAAATTGTTGAAATTCCCCAAGCCCAAGCTTGGAACAATCTAGTTAGTCACATCACTGAAAAGCGCTGGCAGGAAGTATTTATACTAACTGTTAATATGTTGTCTAATTCTGATGAAATTCTACAGACCATGAAGCAAAAAATTGATTTGCTAATGGCTGACGATGAAAGATTACAGTATTTTTTAACCTGGCTGCATCAAAAATCTAGTTCACTCTCTACTAATTACAAAGCAGCAGCCGTTCGTGCTTTTTACCTCGTTTGCGTTGAACAAAGCTCTTGCAATAGACCTCGCGCCTTTGTCTATGCTTCTGGTTATGACCTTGAGTATGCCCTTGTTGGTAACATAGCTTTTGACCCTGAGCTTGCTCTTGATGAGTTTCTGTTTAGTACTGTTGCCTGTGTTAACGAACTTGATTTTGCTTTTAAACATAGTCTCAATGATGCCCTTGATCATGTTCATGCCCTCAACATTGCCTTTGATAAAGCTGTTGACCTTGTTGTTGATCTTAAATTAAAGCAAGTCTTGCAAAAACTGAAGAAACAATTGCCACCTATAGATAGCAATCCAGAGAAATTTAGGGATTGGTGGGAAGCTAAGGGTAAAATGTGGGGTGAACAATTAAGAAATATACTGATTAAACATCGCAATATTGGTTATTATTGGCAGTTTAATGAACAGCAAAAAGAATTGCTTCAGCAATATTACGATGTCAATAAATTGCTAGTAGATTGCCTCAATAGTGCTGCTTATGTAAGTCCAAGAGTACGACAGGAGATTGAGAAGACATTATTATTAGCGATCGCTGATATTGAAAAGGTACCCAATTCCTATATTAATAGCTGACTTTTTCCTTTTCAATTAATAATTTCTCTGATTCTTTTAAGAACTTAGTAAAATCAAAATTGTCTAAAATACTACAACATCAGAAACAGAAACTTTAACTCTATTTAATTATATTAATATAAAATCTTGTATTCCTATAGTCTTAAATGGTTGTATTCGCAATTGATTAATTGGTAGAAATTCTTGAAATTACCCAGTCTATCTGAGGAGAGAGTTTGAGGATATTCATACCAGAGAAAGAGCAATTAAATATGTTGAGTCCGTTAAATTGCTATTAATATCGTCAGTTAAGGAATAGATATGGTTAATAATTTAGTAGGCGGCATCATTCCCCCACAGCAGCCAATAGAAGCGCAATCTGATGCTCATGTCTTGAAGTCCCGTCTGGAATGGGGCGAACCAGCTTTTACAATATTGGATGTGCGCGATCGCAACACCTTCAACCAAGGTCATATTATGGGAGCGATGCCCATGCCAGTAGATGAATTGGTAGAACGTGCAGTACCTTCTTTGGATAAAAGCCGTGATATTTACGTTTACGGTGCGAATGAAGAAGAAACTGCTCAAGCCGCACAACAACTGCGTTCTAATGGATTTGAACACGTCTCCCAACTCAGAGGTGGTCTTGGCGCATGGAAGGCGATTGGTGGCCCAACAGAAGGCATTATCGAATCAAAAACTCCCCCAGGTGCAGATGACTACAATGTTGTAGCTCGGCTACAAAATCACCAAGAAAATCTGGAAAAGGGAGGTAGTAGCGCCACGGAAGCCATTAAGAAGGGAGCTAGTAACCTTAAAGAAGGCATTCAAGAAGGAGCTAGTAACCTTAAAGAAGGCATTCAAGAGGGAGCTAGTAACCTTAAAGAAGGCATTCAAGAGGGAGCCAGTAACTTGAAGGAAGGTGCTAGTGAATCTAAAACTCCTAGAGACACTGATGATTCCAATGTTGGATCTTAGGTAAGTGGGCTTGAATAATTAATTAAAGGTTTGTAGTAAGCACTTTAGTGCTTAAAAAATAAAATGAGGACTTTAGTCCTTACTACGAACTTGTCTACATATCAATTTAAACTTGACAGATCACTAGCCTGGATCGACGAGCAATCAAAATTTCTTTCCCCAAGTCCCTATTTTATCAGTGTTCAAACAAATCCTTAAATTGCAACAAATCTAAGGAAACTATAGTTGGTAGAAATTGAAAACATTCTTGAGCAATTTCCCAACGTTCTTCTCGTTTGAGAATTTCTATTAACTTTTTCTGCACACTAAGTAAGTAGCGCACATCATTGGCAGCATAACTTAATTGAGCTTCAGATAAGCTAGCAGCGTTACCCCAATCAGAACTTTGAGAGCTTTTATCTAGTTCCACTTGTTCTAACTCTTGCACTACATCTTTGAGTCCGTGGCGATTTGTATAAGTACGGGCTAACTTACTGGCAATTTTGGTGCAAAAAACAGGACTAACCTGAATCCCTAAATTGGCTTGCAAAGTGGCAAGGTCAAAACGAGCAAAGTGAAACACTTTTACGACATTCGCCGCTTCCATGAGTTTTTTTAAGTTGGGGGCGTTTGATTGTCCTTTGGCTATGCGGATTACAGTCACTTTCCCCTCAAGGTTGCACAGTTGGACGAGACACAAGCGATCGCGCAACGGCAATAATCCCATCGTTTCTGTATCAACTGCGATCGCAGTTGATTCTAAATACTGTTTAAGGCTTGCGTCACTAAGATCGCGATCGCTCACCTGAAAATCTGGTAATGTCATAAATTGTCCAAAAATAATAGCAGTGTCCAACAGACAAAAGTATGTCAGACAATACATTATTATTGTGCAAACAAATTAAAAATTAAATCTACCTAGCCCGAAAGAAAAGTTGTGTAAGGTAGACTTCGCCTTGATTATTAGTAGCAACGCCAATTCCAGTAAGGTTATAATTTCCTTTAATATTCTTTAGATGTCCCGGACTTTTGACCCAACCGGTAACAGCTTCCTCTACGGGGTTGCTATATCCCCGATTAAAAGCAACATTTTCCGCCGCACTGTTGTAGCGAAGAGTGATAGATTTGACTCGCCCTTCAAAGCCCTGATGGCTAAATGGAGTTTTACCTTTAGCCATATTTTGACTATGAATTCTCGCCTGTTGAGTGATACTAGCATTTAATGTCAACTTTGGCAGTCCTTTAGAAGCCCGATATCGATTAATTTCATCAAAAACTGATTTTTCTAGCTCCGTAGTTTTAAAAGTAGGAGTCGATATTGCAACCTGACTGGAAAAAAGTGACAACAGCTTATTACGGGTGGATGTATTCGTAGAAGGATGATTTGGTATCGGAACAGTCGTTAATCCACTAGCAAGGACAAGCGCACTTAAAGCGATGCCAAAAGCAGTTTGTCGGAACATGGAGAATTGCGTAATGTGTAGAGATATAAGACTTATACTCTACCTCATTGTTCCGACGATATATAAGAGGATACTATTAAGGAATGATGAATTTCGGCAATTTGGCTATATCCTTTACAAGCAACACAAATAATCAGTTCCAATTTTCAAAAAGAACAGGGAAATACACATAATTAAAATGCTTTACAACAATCCGCGATAACGAATAAAAAGCAAAATCACCGCCCATGACCCTAACGCGACTTTGACTGCAACCAGAATATTTAGCAAAGGGATAACCCCCCCACTAACAAGTGCGCCTAACTCTCCTTGCGGTAACTCAATTCCAGCCAGAGTTATAACCGCCAGTAAAATGAAAACCAGAACCGAAACTTTCTCCCATGTAGCGGCGTGCCATCGCTGGTAGATGCCTTGCATCCACTCCGCTGATGAGGTAATTGCAACCAGTCCGATCGCTGTTCCACCCGCCACCCCGGCGGCAAAACCACCACCGGGGCTGAGATGTCCCCGAATAGCGAGTTCGATACTTACCAACGCGGCAATAGTCGCTCCTAGCCGTGCTAGAACAATAGATGGTTGATCGCTGAAACGATACATTGTGCAGGATGGTCTTTCATTTGCCAGCAAAAAACTAGTTCCCATGATTGCGATCGTAAATACCACCACCTCGAAGATCGTGTCATACAAACGATTCCTGAGAATGATCACTGTTACCGCATTGGGTATGCCACCATCTTTAACAATCGATTCAACGATCGAGAAATCGGGTAGGACTGGTGCTGAATTCGGCAAGACGAGCATTTTTACAAACAGCGCTATCCCTGCTGCAATGTAGATCCATTTCATTTATGCTTCTCCCCTTCAGCTGGTGTACTTACATAACTCAGGATTGTCGCTGGTGATGTAAGTTCAGTTTGCATAATCTCATAGATGCGTTTCACCCTAATGGCGGTGTGATAAAACTGTTTTTCGTCCTCACTGGTTCCGTGGTCTTGTTCTTGTCTGATACAAGTTGCATGGACTTCTTTATCCATCAGCGCCCGTTCCAAAGCTTTGGTATTTGGGTACGGAACCAGTTCCAGACGCATCTGGCGTTTGCGAAAAATTGTGCGTAAGTCATCCATCAGTTGCCCAAAATCCTGTTCGTCATCTGCCTCGTCTTTGACCAAGCCAAGACGCATCACCAGGGATGAACGCACTGCCACTGCGTAAAGGGTAATTGCCAGCATCGTACCCACCAAGGCTTCGGTTAAAGCAACATCCGCCGCTCCTAAAACCGTATATACCAATGCTGCTACTGCTCCCAAGATGCCGCGAATTACCAGCGCATGGTATGGATTGACCTGAAATACCAGCATACAAGCAGCCAATGGCAGCAGGGCGATGATCACATATATATAGCTATCATTCATGGCTACCCTCGCTACTAGAACAGTAAGCCAACACATACCCCAGCACTGTATTCCAAATCGCTAAAGAGATGATGGCGAGGATGAGTAAGGGCCATTCACTGGGTATTTGCAAGAGCAACCCGATAACGATACTCATCGATCCGAGGGTATCTGCAACCGAAAGACTATGCAGTTTGAATAACACCGAGCGATCGCCAAGCAAGGGTAAGGTTCCCCAAAACCAGAAGAAGATTCCTACACCTATAAAAGTATAACTAAGCACGCTAATCATAATATTACTCATTCGCTAAATCATTCATTCTTTTGAGAATATGTGCCAACAACATTAATCCGGCATTCCCCACACTCAAAATAATTACTCCGACAACACCGATCATCCAATCGTCGCGCAAGACAGCTACGACTAGGATCATGATTGATGTCTTGGTCGCAATACTTGCAAACGCCAACATTTTTTGCCAAATATCATCATCTTGCCAAGCCTCATAAATTGGTATGAGTAGCGCCAGAATCATGGCAATGATTACCAAGTTCAGATTCATATTTTTCTCCTCCGTCGCACCCGGTGTACTTCATACCAGCCTTCTTCGTGATATTTCAAAACAATGGTCTTGGGCGTAAAGGTGATCAAGAATATATCCAAGAATACGAGTCCGGGTGTCCGTTGGGGTTTGACTCGTTCCATGATTACATCTTCGTACTTATGCGGACGGAAGATGATTTCAAATGCCTCAATATATGCTTGCGGAATTGCCACAATAATTTCACCCAGCACACGCAGCCAATCTTTTAATGCCTCCGGGGTTTTCGGACGACCCGGCAATAGGAATGCGATGCTGATGCCAATGATGATATTTGCCACACTGAAATCGGCAGTGAGCAGAAACCAAATGGTCAGTCGTAATATCAGATTCAGATGCCCAATCATGCCAATACCATCCAGAAGAGTAGGATTAACATTAGACTCATCACCCCGATTAGATGCTCAAATTGCTCAAGTACACGCGGTAGCCTGAGTACTGAACGTTGAAAAATCAAAAAATGCGCTAACCAACCAACACCGATGATTGCGAGTGCTTTTATAATATTCGCAATGGTATATGCCTGATAATAGACCGCGCTTGCCACAATGAGCGCAGTGATTAATAGGATAATTGGTGGCCAAAAGCCGGGGCGTACATTCTCTTGTCCTCCATGCGGCAGAAATATGAATTTGGCATATACTATTGCTGTTCCTACCGCCCCAATATTCATAGCGATCGCTTCCCAGGGTTCCAAATTTTCCAATGTCAACATCTTCGCCCCAAAGCCTACCAACAGGGGAAAGCCCGAAATTGAGAGGCTAGCTATAACCAGGGCAATCCAAATTGGGGTATTGATCGGCTTATCTTGCAATTCCTTGAAGTTCCGGCTCGGTAAAGCACCCGCTATCAGGAAAAGCGCCGATTTTGCCAGTCCGTGCGCCAACGCATAAAAGCCTCCTACGCCCGGTGCAGCAATAATCCAGCCTAACTGAGAAATAGTACTCAACGCCAGCGTCCGCTTGGTATCTTTTTCAAAGACTGCATAGCAAACTCCCAAAAGCGCCGTCCCAACTCCGAAAATTCTCACTATTGGCTCAACCTCTTCCACCATCAGCGCACACCGCACTAATGGATAGACACCAGCTTTTACCACAACTCCCGACAACATAGCCGACACCGGCGTTTCCGATTCGGAGTGAGTCAACGGCAACCATAATCCCGATATAAAAATTCCCCCTTTTGTCAAGAGTCCCACAAAGATGAGTGCGATCGCCTCAGTCGGTGCTACGCGCAAACCTGCAAAACTAAAGGAATTATTGGCCTGATAGACTAACACCGCGCCAACCAAATAAAACAGCATTGCCGTGTTGCTGACAAACAGATAGCGCAAAGCAACCCAAATCGAGCGATCGGTTCGGGGATAGGCAATCAAGAGAAACGCAGCAATACCGATTACCTCTAACGCCACGTATAAACTGATGAAATCCGAAGAGATAAACGTGGCATTGACGCTGCCATGCAAAATAATGAGTTGCGTATAAAAGAAAGCTGTCTTATCAGTGCGCCAACAATAGAGGATGACTGCGATCGTTACCAGGGCATTAGTTAATATAAAATAACCGCTTAATTGATCGATTGTTAAGATAACGCCGAAATTATCCAGTAACTGTAGTGTCAGTGGCGACTGGTTAAAAAATAGCTGCAAGGCATATCCGACCGAAACAAAAGCTACGCACAGTGCAAGGTATTTGTCAAGTTTTGGGAGGAGATAAATGACAAAGCCTAAAAAAAACGGTAGTGCAATCCAGGCGATCGTAATGGTACTCATGGCGTGTTATTCTTCTCGATTTCGTTGCTTTCCAAAGTCGGATTATCCCGTGCCAGCTTCATAACGCCTACCAGCATTAACGCCTGAATCGAAAATCCGATCACAATCGCCGTCAATATCACCGCCTGGGGAACCGGATCAGCGTATCGGACATTTTTGGCGTTGGAAACAATTGGTGTGAACAAGCCACCTCGTGATGCAATCAGCACATAATAGGCGATAACCCCTGTACTCATGACATCCATAGAGATGATCTTCATAAATAGGTTCTTTTTAAAGATGATGCCGAAAAATCCACACAATATTGTTGCGAATATGCACGCTTCTAACACGGTAATTAACTATTGGGTAAGGGTTAGCTGCTCAAATCTAAAAACTCATAATTTATAATTATGCAACAGAAAAGGGATTTAAATTCGACCTGGAGCAACACTTTTTTTAATTGCAGAGAAATCAAACACTTTTGAATTATGAATTATGAATTAAGTAGGTAGGCGAGAATAAATTAAAGTAGTTAAGTAATTCAAAAATCTTGAGATGAGTTTGTAGTAAGGACTTCAGTCCTTATTTGTTCGCATAGCGTCTCGCAGAAAGGGCTGAAGCTCTCACTACAAACTTTGAATTATTTACGCCGTTCTACTTATGAATTAGGTAAGATTGGCTTCTTCTAAAGCTTCTTTTTCTTCTGGCGATCGTTTAAATGCAAACCGCAATAAAGGCGGTGCTAAGAAGGTAGTCAAAATTACCATAATCACGATCGCAGCTTGCAATGGTTTATCCAGAGTACCACTAGCGGCACCAATGGCGGCAAACACTAACCCAACTTCGCCACGGGGAACCATCCCGACACCAACCGCTAACCGATTAATTCCAGGTTGTCCAAAAACCGCCCAACCTGTGACAACTTTACCGATAATTGCGATCGCAATTAAAAAGGTAGCAATAATTAATCCTTCTCGATTTCCTGGAACTAAAGGATTAAGAACGCCTAAATCAACTTTCGCGCCAACTGTCACAAAGAAAACTGGCACTAGCATATCAGCAACAGGTTTAACCTGCTCATCTAGCTCTTTGCGTTTATCCGTTTCATCCAAAACTAAACCAGCCGCAAATGCACCTAAGATTGCTTCTAAATGAATGGCACTACCCAGAAAAGCCATGAAAAAGGCAAAGATAAATGCTGGAATAATTAAGTTGCCTCGCGTTTGCAATTTCTCAGCAATGGCAACAAAACTTTGATTGAAATATTTCCCTAATAAAATCGAGCCGATGAGAAAGACTGTAGCGCTGACAATCAGATAAATCACGTTGAAAATATCAACTTCACCAGTTTTAGCAAGACTCGCCACTACTGCCAACACGATGATACCTAAAATGTCATCAATGACAGCAGCACCGACAATAATCTGGCCCTCACGAGATTTTAACTGCCCAATTTCTGACAAAACTTTCGAGGTAATCCCAATACTAGTAGCTGTGAGCGCTGCACCTGCAAAAATCGCCGGAATTACTGGCGCATGAAACAATAAAATCAGCCCCGCCGTTCCAGCCGCAAAAGGAACAGCTACCCCAACGCAAGCAACAACTGTTGCTTGATAACCAACTTTCTGCAATTCTTTTAAGTCTGATTCTAGACCAATTTCAAATAACAGAATGATCACACCTAGTTCAGCAAGCACAGAAACAACTTCGCTCTGGCTTTTAAAAATTGATGTGACTGCATCAGGACTGAGGTTATTAATGAATTGCAGGATAGTCATGATGATGGAGTCGCTACCAGCTGCCCCACTGTCGGGAAATACTACCAAATGGAGAGCAGAAGCACCCACAAGCACCCCACCAACTAACTCTCCTAAAACAGGAGGCAAGTCAATCATTCTAAATAATTCGCCACCAATTTTACTAGCCAGATAAATGACTACTAAAGTTAGCAATACTCCAGTCAGGACAATAGGAGCATATTCTGCCTCATTGGTTGTTGCTAGTAAAGGTGGTTGTAAACCCACAGGGAAAAAATTCAACCAGGCAAATGAATTAACTATTGGTTCTGAAAGAATCATGTTTTCTATTTGTATTGCTGATTAATTCCAAAACAATTCATAATTTCTAGCTCGTAATTCGTAATTAATAATTAAATTACGAATTACGAATTACGAATTATTAATAGGTGTCAGTCTAGATACTAACTCCAGGAGTATTAGCAGAACTTGCATGAAGATTAACTAAATCAACAGCTTCTCTAAGTGCATCTACACGATCTGCAAACATATAATGCTCTGGTACAAACCTCGAAATGCCAAACTTTTCTAAGCGCTTTTTGACTTTGCTAGTTGCACCAACAACTAACACATGACGACCTTGTTCACTAGCATCCTTGATGGCATTTTCAATTGCTAAAGAAGCAGTCACACCCAACATTGGTACATCGGTTAAATCCATAATCAACACATCAGAGTCAGCCATTGCTGAATGTTCACGAGCGATCGCTTTCGATACCCCAAAGATCATCGGCCCACTCAGGTAAAATAGCAGAACACGACCATTAGCTAGATCAAGCAATTTTTTCTCTTCGTCATTCAAGACAATTGCATCATCAGTATCGCTAATTGTCTTGACTTCCTGAGCTTGTAATTCCGACAGGCGATTGATAGTTAAGATATTAGCAATGAACACTCCCACACCGACAGCAACAATCAAGTCAACAAATACGGTTAAGAATAATACACCGTACATGATGATTGTGCCTTTGAGCGACACCTTATGAGCGCGTTTTAGGAAGCTCCAGTCAAGAATGTCAATCCCCACTTTGAGAGCAATACCAGCCAATACCGCCATTGGGATAGGTTGAGTGACACGCGCAGCCCACAAAACTACAATTAACAAAATTAACGCACGAGTTAAACCAGATACAGCTGTACTAGCACCAGTTTGGATATTGACTACCGTTCCCATCGTGGCACCAGCACCAGGTAGTCCACCACACAAACCAGATACCAAGTTACCGATACCTTGACCAATCAATTCTTTGTTGGATTTATGTTCGGTACGAGTCAAGCTATCTGCAATTACTGCCGTTAATAAAGTATCAATACAACCCAACATCCCCAACATTGCTCCATCAACAATCATCACTGTGATTTGGGATGGAGTAAAGGTAGGTATTTGTAATGTGGGCAGTCCTACGGGAATTTCACCGATTCGTCTGATATCTACACCACCAAAAATGGTTAGAGAAACGATAGTTCCGACAATTAATGCCACCAGCTGCGGTGGAACCAAGCGCTTGAGTTTGCTTGGCATAAAGAAAATAATTGCTAGCGTCAGCAAACCTAAAGCTGTTTCGGCAGGATTAATCTGGGTTAATAACTGAGGCAGATTTTGCACCATCCCCAGTACGCCACCTTTAGGATTTGCCTGTCCGACAAAAGGAGCAATCTGCAAAATAATCAGAATTACCCCAATTCCAGACATAAAGCCAGAAATCACACTATAAGGCATGAGGGTAACGTATTTACCCAACTTAAATATCCCAAAGAAGATTTGGAATATTCCCGCTAGCATGACTACGGTAAATGCCATTGCCAAGCCGTTTTCGGGGTTGGCTGCGGTCATGGAACCGACAATTGCAGTCATGACTACGGTCATTGGCCCGGTTGGTTCAGAAATTAGGGTTGGTGTCCCACCAAATAAGGCTGCGAAAAAGCCGACGCAAACTGCACCGTAAAGACCAGCTACAGGCCCAGCACCAGAGGCAACACCGAATGCCAGCGCTAGAGGTAACGAAACGATCGCAGCAGTTAGGCCACCGAATAAATCGCCTTGTAAGTTTCTAAAATGGATAGTATTAGTTAATGTCATACTAGGGTTTTGGTTACAAAAACAGCAAAATAAATTTGGGTTGTAAAAATTGCCAGCTACTTTGAGTACGTTTCATGTTTTATGAACATGAAAAATTAGGCAAAAAAACTTTAATTCTTTGCAAAGCAGCAGACTAAAGTGCCTTTCTAAATGACGAGTCGCTGAATACGAATCCCCAATAGATAAGGCTTAGGTCAAAGACATTAAAAAAAACTGGCTGGTAAGACTTACATAAATTGCAAGTTTTATTTATAGCCAATTTTAATGTAGTTAAGAATAGCTTACTGCTTTATACGTCAATATTTTAATTCCGAAAACTTAAATATTTAATTAATATTAAATTGCTTTCATAGATAAAAACCTATACCTATTAACGAACTTTGATTGCAATAATTAATAAGATAAATAAAGGTTATGTAGTGGTTCCCAATTGTATGGAATACAGACTTAACAAGAACAGCCCCAACCCTTGTAGCGTTGGGGAGCAAGATTCAAAGCCTCTCTCCTTTTAGCTAGATCAGCAGAAGCCCCACACTCACTCTTAGGAGTGTGGGATGAATGCGCGGGAGTGGAGAGATATAGTAATTAATGCTTTTTGGCGTAGCCAAAACAATTAATTACTATATCGAGCCATGACCCATATTCAT
>JBGTMK010000529.1:0-3768 GCA_041743605.1 Nostoc sp. | reverse complement strand
GAAAGACCACTGACGTAAATGTAGATATTCTTGGAATCATCCATAACAAATGGAGCATAACTAGCATTGGGTATTGCCTGTGCGCTCACAGTGCTAATGATTACACTCTCAAAAGCTTCAGGAAACTTTTCGTACTCAGCTTGAATGTTTTCAAGTTGACTCATAAATAAATTACCACTTGATTAGGAACACCTAATTAAGTATCCTAACGTGATTGAGCGATGTCTACGACCCATAGAATGCCCAAAAAATAAAAGCGATCGCTCCCTTAAACTAAAGAGCGATCGCTAATTTTTCGATTTTATAATACAGCTTAAGCAGCAACAGGTTCCAACAATTTAATGTCAGAGAAGATAAATTCCTGAGTAGAAAATTGTCCTGCTGTCTCGGTGCGAATCTCCCGACGATTTAGGATGAAATAGTCACCAACTTTTTCATACTCATCAATAAATTCGCTTCTACCGCCCTTTTGTTCCCCAGTTTTGGGGTCATGGTAAACAGAGTCATAACGGTGGGACAGGTAGCCTTCCCCGGTGTCGTGACTGCTGAAGGTATCGATAGTCACAAAAGTACCGTGAATTAGACGGTGAACATGGCAGACTTCATTATTGCGGACTTTGTATTTATCACCCTCAGCCTTACCGCCCATTAAAAGCTCAACGGCACCCGTTTCGTCAGTTTTACCATAACTAAAGGTATTAGCGCTGTGAGTGTCTTCAAAGCTGCGGCGGACGCGGTGAATTGCTATCTCCCAAGCTTGACCATGAATTGCTTTCTGGGCTGACTCGTCATCTACATCCAAAACTTCCGCTTTTAGATTGGCACTGATGATAACTTTGCCTGTAAACACTTTATCATCATGCTTAAAAGTAATATTTGCGGTATAACCGGGAAAATTCTTGTCCCAAGTATAGCGGTTGTCATAAGCAGCCCGGAAAAGTTCCTGAGCAGAGAGTTGTGTAACTGTCATGTGCTTCTCCTAGTCGCTACTGTTAATTAGCGTTTTAGTTTCCTTGGTATTAGCATAGAAGTAATTGTTGAGGCTTGGATAGTCCCCAACTGGGTACACTTATGGCTAATTCTCTCCACGTCGTATTTCATGCGATCGCTAATGTCCAGAATGAGCAAGAATTAAGACCAGCTCTCACGGATAAAATTAGCGAGCATTTTGGCGTGCAAAATTGGGGTATTTATCTTCTAGATGAGCAGCCAAGCACTGAGATTAATATTACAGGCATTCCGGCAGTATGCTTAGAGAGCAATCCAGTGGGACGCTACGTAGTTGAACGTCACGCTCCCGCTCATGAGCAGCTATTATTATCACCAGGAGACTGGAAGCATTTTTGCTCACGCTCAGATCACGAACACGTAATGACTGGGCCAATTGTTTGCGATGGCCGTCTTGTGGGAACGCTTAATTTGGCTCGTGACAAGGGAAACCCTGCCTTTAATGGCAACGATTTAGCTGACTTGAGCGCTTTATGCATTCATTTATCAGCAAAAATGGCAACCCTGCGGACAAAACCCAAAATATCCAATTCCCTTTTAGTAAATCCTCTAACAGCGCGTGAGTTAGAAATTGCCGAGTTGGTAGGGCAGGGGTTAACAAATGCGGAAATTGGAGAAAAACTTTGGATTACGCAAAATTCCGTCAAACAAGCTTTGAAGAGGATGTTTCGGAAATTGAAGGTTTCGGCGCGTGCAGAAATGGTGGCAAAGCTACAAGATATACAAGTTTCTTGAAGGAGGTAGGAAGCATGAAAATACCTTCCACAATCATGTTCTACAGGTATCTGAACTAATTTAGTCAGAAGTGTTGAATATTTATGAAAAATAGGGAAAAATTAATAGCCTGACCCGTAAATTCTGCTACGATCACCTCTACATAAACACGTGAACAACAAATAAATGTTCATTAAAATACCAGAGCATTGCCAGTAATAGCATGAGATAATTTCCCATACCCTGCAACAAGCCCCTCAATTGATTTAAATAAACAGTACGCTGTAATCGCCTGGTTCAGAAAAATGCACAATCAAATTGCTATACAAAGTCATTAGTACATAGGCAACTGTGCAATTGATTTTTTTGAGTAATGACTAAACAAAAGCCGAAAAAAGGTACAAAACGCCCGGTTTTTGCGGATTTCCAGGAAAGTGAAGTACACAAGCTAAATCTTAAAGCCAGTTTTACCTCTGTCAGCACGGCCTAGCCCATTCTGACTCCTGAATTCTGCTGTAATTAGGTCTTGAATGCGGGGTTAAATTGTTTAAATCAACCAACCTTTTAAGCGTTTAGCTATATGAGGACGCCGCAATTTCCGCATGGCTTTGCTTTGAATTTGTCGCACCCGCTCACGAGAAAGATTGAACATATTGCCAACTTCTTCTAAGGTACAGGGTTCGCTGGTTGTCAAGCCATAGCGCAGAGAAATCACATCTTTCTCCCGTGGAGTTAACACGTCACCCAAGACTTCCCAAATCTCCTGACGCATCATGTTTTCATTCATTTTTGCTTCTGGAGAAAGGTTATCTTCATCTTCTAGCAAATCCATCAATTCTGTGTCTTCTTCTTTACCAACGCGGTGGTTAAGAGAAAGTGCTTGACGCCGTAGTTGTTGTAGCTGGCGTAGTTGTTGCACACTAATTTCCAAAGCTTCTGCCATTTCACCTTCGGTAGGATTACGACAGAGTTTTTGTTTGAGTTCTCGTTGTGCTTTTTTTAGCTTGTTAAGCTTTTCAACAATATGAATAGGTAGGCGAATTGTCCGCGCATCGTTAGCTATAGCCCTAGTAATCGCTTGTCTAATCCACCAATAGGCGTAAGTAGAGAACTTATATCCTTTATCGGGATCAAATTTTTCTGTAGCGCGATTTAAACCCATTGCTCCTTCCTGAATTAAATCCAGAAAAGGCACTCCTCGATTCAGATATCGCTTGGCAATAGATACTACTAATCTCAGGTTTGAGCGAATCATTTTGCGTTTCGCTACTCTACCTTGATACAAGCGACTTTCTAGTTGCTTTTCCGTCATTTCTAGCTCGGAAGCTACTTCTAGTTTGCTGGGTTCATGTTCCAGTTTTAACTGTAAAGCTGCTTGTATTTCTCTGACTTCCTCTAGAAACCTGACTCGCCGCGCTAACTCTACTTCTTCATCGGCTTTTAGAAGCGGATAACGCGCCATTTCCTTAAAAAACGCGCCGACAGCATCATCATGTTCGGTTTTATTGTATCCCGAAGGACGAGCCGCAGCCATCTCATCCCCGTCGCGTTCATCTGATTCCAGATTTTCTACTAAAATTGGAGGTTCTTCTTGTGCTACTGCATTTAAACTATCAAGTGATGGTTCTTCGATATCAGCAGCATTCTCCAGTATTTCCATTTTTCCCAATTCGACAATATTCATAGTTTCCTTTAGGGATTGTTGCTTTGTTTGGTACATAATTTAGTTACAGCTACTCCTTTGAGGCTTGGTAGTTTCCCTAATGGATGATGCACCCGTTTAGATAGTGAAATACAGGCTGATGCTAATTTATCTACAGAAATAAAATCGGCATCTACCTAGCACTTATAGGTTATGGTTAGATACAACCTATAACTAAAGTAGTCTTAGCACCTAACAAAACTTTTTTCTCAGACTTTCAACAGATATATTCTTCATTTTTTTCCGAATTATCAAATATGTCAAACCCCCTTTAAACTTTCTCAACCTTAACAAACATAAAATGTCAGATAATCATCCGAATTTCTTAAACTTTCATATATTTT
>JBGTMK010000528.1:0-2712 GCA_041743605.1 Nostoc sp. | reverse complement strand
TTTTCAGTTTTCCTGCAATTGTCACTGCACACTGGACACAATAAGGTGATGTATTTTCACTTTGTTGTAATAGCCATAAATGCTTTTGCTGGGGAGACAATCTAAAGCCTTCAATCTGTTGTTTCTGCATAATAAAAATTTGTTTATAGCGTTTCCTATTCTGCTGATATCTGGATCTATCTTTACTCAATTAATTCTTGCCATACCTCACTGAGGTAAGAATCGCTATATAACGCTAAAATTCCTGATAACTATATTCTTCAGCCATTCCAACTACAACCTTACGCGAACCTTGAAATGGCATTCTGCCATGTGCAGATAGCATATTATCTAGTAACAAGATATCTCCTTCTTGCCAAGGAAAAATAATTGCTTCTTGCTGATAAATTCCTCGAATTTCTTCTAAGATAGAAGTTTCAATAGCCGACCCATCACCATAATAAGCATTACGAGGTAAATCTTCTTCTTTAAAATCAGCCAAAAGCTGTGCGCGAACAGTCGTCTCTAGATTGGAAATATGGAATAAATGAGCTTGATTAAACCAAACCATTTCGGATGTCTGGGGATGCTTGGCAATGGCTTGACAAATTTGGCGAGTTTGTAAGCTTATACCAGAGGTATTGCTATCTTTCCAATGTAACTGAATTCCTGCTTTATGACAATATGTTTCTACTTCCAATTTATTATTAGTATTAAAGACATTTTGCCAGGATAAATCTAATCCTATTCCATAGTTTCGCACATACATTAATTGTTTTTGCAGAAATCTTTCTTGAATTTTTGTATTTAGTTGAGCAAAAACTTTGCGGCTATCAGCAATTGGTGTTTCTCCTCCTTCTGGCGCTTTATTGATGCAAAAAAAGGCAATTTTCATTGGCCAATTACGAGAGTAAGACATTTCATTATGTAAAGGAATGAAATGAGTTGCCGGATATTCAGTTGAAGTATAAATATTACCGCTTACTTGACTGCGTGGTGTAGAACGATAAGAGTATTCTAGCAAGTTTCCCGCAATAGCTTGCATAAACTGCTCAAATTCAGTTACGCTTTTAACTTTGAAATCTCGAAAAAGTATACCTCCATATTGCAATAATTGATTTTGAATCCAAGACCGATTATGCTGAGTCCAAACTGGCAAATTTAAGGCATCTACATTTGGTTGAACAATTAAGGGAAGAGAGTTGTTTGATTGCAAATACGAAGTTTTGATTAATTCATCTTGGGACACACTGATAGATTTACGAGTGATATTACCCAATTTTTTCATATTTTTAGAAAAGTCTGCATTTGTCATGGTTAATTCTCCTTATTTAATTGCGAATTGTTTTTCGTTTGCTCATCTTTAATTTCTGCTGTTCTACTGCTTGAAGTTCTTGTTTTTGCATCTCCTGTTGTTCTTGATCAATTTGAGCCAGTATTGTTACTAGTTCATTTAGCTTTGCATCGGGACGTGCGGTAACAGAGACTAAAAGTTTTTCAAAATGTCTGATCAACCGAGAAATACTCGTTTTGTCAAACAAGTTAGTTTTGTACTCAAACTTACCATTAAGACCTTCTGGTCTTTCCGAAATTGCCAGCAATAAATCATGTCGTGCTGTGCTGTTTTCAACTTCAAATGGAGTGAGGGTTAAACCTGGTAGTTCTAACTGTGGCATGGGCGTATTTTGAAGGACAAACCATGCTTGATACAATGGATGATGATTTAAACTTCTTTGTGGTTGTAGTTCTTCTACTAGTTTTTCAAAAGGCAGGTCTTGGTGTGCATAGGCTTCTAAGGTAACTCGACGCGATCGCCTCAATAATTCCTGAAAACTAGGATTACCAGATAAATCAATCCGTAGCACCAAAGTATTGACAAAAAATCCAATCAATTTTTCCATCTCAACTCGATTGCGGTTAGCAATGGGTGAACCAACTCGAATGTCTTCAGTACCTGTAAAGCAATAAAGCAACACTTGAAAAACTGCTAGTAGTGTCATAAATAAAGTTACCCCTTCTTGACGACTCAGCAGATTGATCGCCTGAGTTAGTTCTTGAGAGAATGTAAATGATTGCTTTGCACCCAGGGTAGTTGCAACAGTTGAACGCAAAGGTAGTTGAGGCAAATTTAACCGAGGATATTTATTACCTAGTTGTTGTTTCCAATAATCAAGCTGAGTTTCTAATACTTCTCCTTGTAACCATTGGCGTTGCCACACAGCAAAATCTGCATACTGGATAGGCAATTCTGGCAATGGCGAAGCTGTCGCTAGGCTAGGCTTTTCAGCACAGAAGAATGGGTATAAAGTTGCGACTTCCTCAACTAATACCCCCATTGACCAAGCATCAGAGACAATATGGTGCATTGTCAGCATTACTATGTATTCTTCTACGTTCAATTGCACTAGAGTTACCCTGAGTAAGGGACATTGGGTTAAGTCGAAAGGTTGTAAAACTTCCTGGGTGGCTAGCCGATACAACTGTTTTTCTTGTTCTAATAAAGAGCATTCACTTAAATCTATAGTTGGGATGGATAGGTTTAAGGTGGGAGTGATAATCTGAATTGGTTGACCCTCTACTGTCTTAAAACTCGTTCGCAAGGCTTCGTGACGACGGATAATTTCGTTGAAACTTTGTTGTAGTGCCTTGAGATTCAATTCTCCCTGTAAGCGAATAGCAGCAGAAATGTTGTACAAAGGACTGTTTGGCTCTAATTGGGACAGGAACCATAAG
>JBGTMK010000527.1:0-1546 GCA_041743605.1 Nostoc sp. | reverse complement strand
AGGACAAGGTTCTTCATATTGGGTGCTTGGGGATTTATATACCTTTAAGGCGGTAGGTGAGGAAACTGGTCAAGCTTATGCTCTCATTGAGATTACTGTTCAACCACAAAATGGTACACCTCCCCACATTCATAGTCACGAAGATGAAGCTTTCTATATTCAAGAGGGAGAATTGGAATTTCAACTTAATGAGCAGATTATCTTAGCAATTCCTGGAACCTTTCTTCACTCTCCTAAAGGTCAACTTCATAGATTTACAAATATTGGTACAAAGCCAGCAAAATTACTTTGCTGGTTCACACCAGCCGGGATAGAAAAGTTTTTTATGGAAGTAGGCGTACCAGTTTCAGAGAGGACGCAATTACCTAGCGTTAGTCCCGCAGACATCGAAAAAGCTTTGGCTGCTGCTTCCAAATATGGTGTTGAAATTATTCCGCCGTCTGCTAAATCTTCGCAGGTATAGCAATTCGATTTTATTTCTGAATGTACTTGTCGAGGAAGGGAGTAGGCAGTAGAAAAGGAGGAGTTCTGTAGTACGATAATATTTAAGTTGTATGGTTTTAGTTATTTGACTGGAGATATTTTTTAATTGGGTATTAGCAATCTTCAATGCTTTAACCCACCCTAGTATTTTAAGAGTTTGAACTCCTAGCTTCTAATTTTCTTTGTATGCCAGAACAACAACAGTGGACTATAACAGCAACAGAACAACCACCAGAGTGGTTTATCCAAGCAGTGAAACAGCATACACCTGCATCAAATGGACTGTATGCAGCACAATTGTTGTGGCAACGGGGAATTAAAGATGATCAACAATTAACAGCTTTTATTAACTATAAAGCTTATCAACCAGCGAGTCCTTTTGAGTTTGGGCAAGAAATGCATCGGGCGATCGCACGGTTGCAACAAGCACGCAATACTAAAGAAAGAATTGCTATCTGGGGAGACTTCGATGCCGATGGCATTACCGCCACATCTGTGCTTTGGGACGGATTGGGGCAGTTTTTCACTCAAAATACTCAGTTAATTTACTACATTCCCAATCGCCTGAAAGAATCCCACGGACTTAATGAGTCAGGGATTGATAACTTAGCAAAACAAGGTTGCAAATTAATAGTTACTTGCGATACAGGTAGCACAAACCTTGAGGAAATTATCTATGCAAAACAGTTAGGCATAGATGTAATTGTTACAGACCATCACACCTTACCCAGCGAACGCCCACCTGTGGCAGCAATTATCAATCCTCGCTATTTGCCAAGGGAACATCAGCTATTTAATCTTTCTGGGGTGGCGGTAGCTTATAAATTGGTGGAAGCACTATATCAAAGCCTACCTAATGTTGCAAAATATCCGTTAGAAGATTTATTAGATTTAGTGGCAGTTGGATTAATTGCTGACTTAGTGCAGTTAAGTGGAGATTGCCGCTACTTGGCACAGATGGGAATTCAACGACTGCAAGCAGATTTTAAACAGCCAGCAGCAGGGCGGCGGCGGCCAGGGGTAGGGCGATTATTAGAATTGTGCCAGAAAAGTGGCGATCGCC
>JBGTMK010000526.1:0-6914 GCA_041743605.1 Nostoc sp. | reverse complement strand
CCAAACCAGGTAATAGGATATATACCCGAATTAATCTTGTTAGTGGCGATATACAAAATGAAATTGGTAGTCAATTTACTGATAGCGGACCCTATAAAGAAATCCGCGAATTTCATTTAACTCAAGTTAGAGACAGTCGGGAAATTATTCAAAAGAATATAGAAAGCGTGGAAAAGTTGTATGGGTTTTTCATGGAAATCGTGAAATCTCGGAAGAAATCACAACTTTAAAAATTATTTTTTAATTGCACAGTTAAACTAAAATACCAACAGCAATTTTAGCCTAATCTTTAGGTTTATTTGCTTCTACCCATCAATACAAGACTACAGCAATATTGGTCATAAGTGATAAGAGGGTAACACGATGTCTAATGATATTCAAACTAAAGACCGAAATGGTATTCAGACTCAAAACCAAAATGCTGCTCAAGCTCAAGGGATTCAAAACCAAGCTAGAGACTTGTTAAAAAATTTAGTATCGTCTGTACAGACATTAGTTGATGACATCACAGCCTTAGAAGTGAATACGATGGTTGTGGATAGTATCAATGCTTCAAAGTTTAATGCTTGGGAGGCATACCAAGAAATTTATTCTATACATGATCCTGACTACTTTAAGGCAAAAGGTATTCCACATGAAGGTTCTCAAGCTCAAGAGCTGCGTAAGCGTTATAAGAGTTTATTTAACCAACTTGAAAGAGAATATTTTTATCTTCTTCTTGAACAGGGTTCGGAGTTTTATAATCCGCAGGATGATAGGATAAAACGATATCGTTGGAGGCTTGAAGACGCGAAGAAACATCAACCAAACTTAGTTGAAGCTGATCAGAATAATGTGAATTTAGCTCAACCAATACTACCTGCCCCAACTCCTGTTCTTGATGACAGAGATAAAAATAATCAAGAAGATTGGATTGAAAATTTCAAAGAAATTGAAAGACTTTTAGATAATGATAAATTTGTTCGTACCCTACGTAAAATGTCTGAGCTGAAAGCTGCACTTGATGGTGGTAATGTTAAAAGTACCAAAATTGATATTATTTATGCTCAAACTGTCATGCAGATAGATGGAGATATCATCACTCGTTACCATAAAGAACTGTTTAGTTTATCTGAAGACGCTAAAAACTTAATCATTAATACACATAATCAAGGAGTAGTTTCTGGGGAAAAACAGTGGCGTGGAACATTTAGCTTTTTGATTAGTTTGGTACAGAGTATTGCAAATTTATCTCGATAATGAACGCTGACATCACGAAAATATATAACCAAACTGATGTTGCACTCTCTCTGTTTCTACAAGTTCCTCAAGGCGATCGCTTTGAACTTAAGGTTAATCAAGGACAGTGCAGCTTTTACTTAAATGAGACAATTGCAGAACAGATTCAGCAAGCACAAAAAATTGGTGTTGCTCTGTACATTCCACCCAAGTTGATAATTTCTCTTTGGTATTACACTTGCTTTAGCAATAATATTAAAAACAATCAAGAAACTACTGAGAAGCAGTTTAGTAATTTTTTTTATCTTATTCTTATAGTTGATATTTTTAAATTCTTTCTAAGTAAAACCGCACGGAAGAAAACAGCCTTACAGTCTGGAATCACCTTTAATTCTTACTATCAGCAGACTCAATTATCTTCAGATGCTTATGAAGATCAAGACATTATTTTGCAAAGCACCATCCTGATTCATGGTGATATTTTTCACAAAATCAAGTGGGATTTTATGCAAAATTCCCATTGTTCAATAATTGTTTCGGCTCATTATTGGCTGACTGAACAACTACTAAGTTGTTTTCGGACGAATCTAAATTTGCTAGTTTGGGAGCTAGCTTCGCTGTTTACTGCTGGTTTAGTAGTCTACAATCTGTATCCAGCAAGTGGGATACTATCAATATTTGCTTGGATAGGCTTCACTATATTATTTGCAACTACCCGCTATGTGCTTGTTAATCAACTTCAAAGACGTACTTCTATCAGCTATAAATTTATCAATTGGTTGACATGGACATTGATTTGTCTGATTCCTAGCGTTGTTGTTGGTGCTACTAGCGGCTTTAGTAATATTAATGCCTTATTATTGCCTTTTTGGTCACTTCTAGCCCCAAAACTTGCGGAGTATATTTTAAGTTTTATGGGGCCACGAGTTGGGAAACTGATTATACGTCGGTTCTTATCATTATGAGTATATAGATAATAAGTTTTAAGCCAGGCATATAAACCATATTTACTGTTCCAAAAGTTGCCAACACTGTTGAGCGATCGCCCAATCTTCTTGAGTATGAATAACCAATACCTGTACTGCTGAATCGGATGTAGCAATATTTTCATCCACAGGCTGCTGCTGATTTTTCTCAAGATCAAGTTTCAGTCCCAAAAAACCAAAGGCTTCACAGGTGGCTTGGCGAATTTCCGCAGAGTGTTCACCCACACCTGCTGTGAACACTAAAGTATCTAATCCGCCCAAACTGGTAAGCATTGCACCGATACTAGAACGCAAGCGATGTACGTAGATATCCCACGCCAGTTGAGCGCGAGAATTACCTTGAGCGATCGCTTTTCTTACCTCACGCATATCGCTAGATACACCCGAAATTCCCTTTAGCCCCGAAGCTTTATTTAATACACAATCCAAGCTTTCAACGGAGTAATTGCAGTACCGCAACAGGTAAATCAGAATCCCCGGATCAACTGAACCAGAACGACTACCCATCATTAATCCTTCTAGGGGCGTGAATCCCATAGTGGTATCAATACTGCGGCCATTTTTAATCGCCGCCAAAGAGCAACCATTACCTAGATGGCAGATAATTAACCGCTCAGGTGGAACATCTCGACCGAGAATTTGGGTAGCACGTTGAGAACAATATTGATGACTGATACCATGAAACCCATAGCGACGAATACCTTGCTCTACCCACTGATATGGGCCGGGATAGATTGCTGCTGCATCGGGTAGAGTGGCATGAAATCCGGTATCAAAAACTGCTACTTGGGTGACATCTTCTAAGATGTTTTCGATTGCTTCTATTCCTTCCACAGCAACTGGATTATGTTCTGGAGCAAGGTTAGATAGACCAGCGATCGCCTTTTTGACATCCTCCGTAATTACCACACTATCTTGATAATTTTCTCCACCATGTACTACCCGATGCCCCACCACATCGATTTCTGATAACTGATCAATTACCTTGGTAGCACCATGACTAAGTGTATTGAGCATAGAGGTGAGATGTGCCTGGGGGGAATCACCAGAGATTGATTTTTGCAGCGTTCCACCTCCAGCAGTTTTCACCTCAATCTCTGCCACACTCCGATCTTGAGTCCAGTCGATTTTCCCTTCCCAAATAGGTTGGGGTGCTTGGGTGGGAAAAGCTTCATCTGCAATTTCATACAGACAACTCTTTTGGCTGCTCGATCCGGCATTCAGCACCAATATCTTCATATAACAACATAAAAACATGATCTCCTTTGATCATGTCACTAAGTCTGGCCTCATGCTGAGTTTTTTCAACAAGAAAGGCAGAAGGCAGGAAGCTCAGTTGGAATACTGCCCTCTGCCTCGCTACCAGACGGGTCTTGGGTTTAAGTCCCTGTAATCAAAGATTTCAGTGGCACTTATTTGGAATTCCCCACCAAATTCTTTCCTTCTGCCCTCTGCCTCCATTTCAACGATGCATAAGGGTTTCAAAGTATGCGATCGCGATCAAGGAAAAATACTGCTCCCCTGACTGAAATCGTTATACTAACTGTGGGAGGCTGTTTATGTATCCAGCCAGATTCCATAGTTGTGTTTTTTATAGCTTGCTGCACTATGTCCTTCTTCAAAACCCCGCTGATTGGTTTAAAAGCTGACTCATTTCGTCATCCATTAGACCTGGAAGCTACCAGAGCGCTCAAGCAAGTACCAGGCATAGATATGTTGGTGCGAAATTGGCTCGGCCCAATGGCAGAACAGGTTTTCTATGTGGAAAATATTGCCTCCAGTATTCTGGTGGGTGAAAAGCAACTGCCAGATTTATATAAGCTGTTGTTAGACGCCTGTAAAATCCTAGATATAGATCCTCCCCAGTTGTACGTCCGGCAACATCCGGCTCCCAACGCCTATACTTTTGCTGTGCGGGGTAAGCAGCCCTTTGTTGTGCTACACACTTCCCTAATTGATATCCTCACACCAGAGGAAATACAGGCAGTAATTGCCCACGAGTTGGGGCATCTCAAGTGTGATCATAGTGTTTACTTGACTCCTGTAAATTTACTAATATTAGCTGCGGCCATTGTGCCCAATGTCGGAACCTTTGTTGCTCAAGCCATACAAGCGCAGCTTTTAGAATGGGTACGCTGTGCTGAGTTTACCTGCGATCGCGCCGCATTACTAGCAACCCAAGACCCTAAAGTTGTCATGTCAGTGCTGATGAAACTGGCGGGTGGTTCCCCCACCTTAGCGCCACAACTCAATCTCGATGCCTTTGTTGCTCAAGCTCGCGCTTATGATGATATTAGCAAGACAGAACTGGGTGAAATGGTCAAAGCTGCCCGTACAGCCCAATTAACCCATCCAGTACCAGTGCTACGGGCGCGAGAAATTGACCGCTGGGCAAGCAGCACAGAATATCAAACTCTGTTGCAAAGTCATGGACTGAAGTCTACAAGTAATGAAGTTGCACCCAAAGGCGGGTGGCGCAACTGGTAGAGCTACTAATCACAACCACTTTTATACTTTTTTGTGAATAGCACATCTTAGGTGATCTACAGGAAATGCGATCGCACTTTCTGGAGTTCTTAAGGTAAGCTGTAGGCGATCACACTCATGTAAAATATTGGTACAGCCCAAAAAATCAGCTAATCACTAGGTTTCCCTACGACCAGTTTGCAAAACCCGGATTTATCACAAGTGAGAAAAAATCACTGGGATAAGCAAATAAGCCCTTGCGCCCTATTCAGGAGATATACGGACATCGGACTTTGGCAGCTTTGGAGGGTTTTCTTGCAGTTTGCGCGGTTGTTGCCAGTGAAAATAGGCTAACAACCGCGCTGCATCGGAACGCGCCAAAGTTTTAACGGGATTAAAAAACATCTCATTACTTAACTTACAGCCTCTACCATGACATTTGTACCCAAAGACGATCGCTCTCAACCCATCAACCTCTTTGAGTACGAAAAGCTAGCAAAAGAATATCTGTCTCAAACAACACTTGATTACTATAGTAGTGGTGCTTGGGATGAAATCACATTGCGAGATAATCGTGCTGCCTTTGAGCGAGTCAAGCTACGACCCAGAATATTAGTCGATGTAAGCGATCGCAATTTAACTACCTCCATTTTAGGACAACCCCTGCAACTACCTTTGTTAATCGCCCCGATGGCTTTTCAATGTCTAGCCCATCCAGACGGAGAAGTTGCCACAGCCCTAGCTGCCGCATCAGCTGGCATAGGCATGATCTTAAGCACAATGGCAACAAAAAGCATTGAAGAAGTAGCCACTGCCTGTAATCAGTTTCCAGATTCTTTGCGATGGTTCCAGCTTTACATCCATAAAGATCGGGGATTGACTCGTGCTTTGGTAGAAAAAGCCTATAAATCAGGCTACAAAGCACTTTGTCTAACTGTAGATGCACCCGTTCTCGGACAGCGCGAGAGAGATAGACGTAATGAGTTTGCCTTACCCCAAGATTTACATCTGGCTAATCTCGCCACCATCTCAGGACTAGATATTTCCCACGAAAAAGGCGAATCTGGATTATTTACCTACTTTGCTCAACAGCTAAACCCAGCAGTCACTTGGCACGATTTGGAATGGTTGCAGTCTTTATCTCCACTACCTTTAATTATCAAAGGAATTTTAAGGGGAGATGATGCTGTGCGGGCTGTAGAATATGGAGCCAAAGCAATTGTTGTTTCCAATCATGGTGGCAGACAACTCGATGGTGCGATCGCTTCTTTAGATGCCCTAGCTGAAATAGTAGCCGCAGTGGATGGTAAAGTAGAGGTGCTGTTGGATGGCGGTATTCGTAGAGGCACAGACATTCTTAAAGCTCTGGCATTAGGAGCAAAAGCAGTACTGATTGGACGACCTATTTTGTGGGGACTAGCGGTAGCAGGGCAAATCGGCGTATCCCATGTGATCTCACTCCTACAAGATGAGTTAAATTTGGCAATGGCACTTAGTGGCTGTGCCAAACTACAAGATATTGACTATAGTTTATTGACCCTGCCACGCCTTTAAGCCGGAAAATTATTAGAACTGCTATTTTAGCCAAACTTTGAAAATTAATTTTCTAGACTTGTTACAAAATCACTTAATTACAGTATGATAGTTAAGAATTGGATATAAGGGCGGGTGGCGGAATTGGTAGACGCACCACACTCAAAATGTGGCGGCCTTACGGTCATAGGAGTTCGATTCTCCTCCTGCCCACTACCAAACAAGTGCTAGAGAGGTTCAAAACTTATGCGCCTGAAAAGATGGGAATCTCCCCGTAAAGAAGGCAGGAATGATAAAGGTAGAGGCGGTTCTGCGAGAAAGCGGCAACTCAAAAAGCAAAGGCAAATGTTACTCCAAAGACTTAAGGAAAGTAACAAGCCAGACAAAAATAAAAATGAGAGAGCAGGGGAAGATGAGTTTATCTTCCCCTTGTTTTTTGGGCTTTTATTTCAGAAAAATTAGAAAAAACAAAGTTAGTGATTTTTCAATGCATAGACTAAATGCATCCCTTATCGGATTCAGGTTTTAATACTCCCACAGCTTATAGCTGTGGGATTTTTGAATGATAGGGGTTCTAGTGAACTCACCCTCATCAAGGATCGTAAACCCAGTTAGCAACTTTTAAAGATCAGGTCAAAACGCGATAAAGCAGCTAGAGTCAGTGGCAAAGTTCTAAAATTAAGAAGCATGAAATCAATTTGAGGACTTTAT
>JBGTMK010000525.1:0-2089 GCA_041743605.1 Nostoc sp. | reverse complement strand
AATATAAGAAGTATGAAATAAAAATAATAGAAAGAAGTAAGCTCCTTTATTTGTACCATAATCAAGATGCCGATCCCCGTATAATTGCAATCTCGTTTAACCAGTTAGAAGAAAATCACCCGGATGCTGAACTAAAGATTGTGGACATAAACAAACAGGGACAGAATAGATTTCTGCTTCGTACTAAAACAGCACCGGAGGTGGATCAATCAGAATTGAGTGCAGAATATTTTGCTACTTATAATAAAATAAAAACCTTGCCGGAAAGAGAGATTAGGCTACTTTTAACAGAAAAAGATAGCAGAATTTGTAGTTTAGAAAATTTTGTTAATCAGGCGCTACAACGCCCTAGTTATTATTCAAATGTAGAACAGGTAGGTACTATGACAAACAACCCCGGTGGATTTTCAGTTGGTGGTTCTGTAGGTGGCAACGTCAATAATGTGCAAGGTGACAACAACCGTGCAATTCAAGGTGACAATAACCAAGGTGTGCTTGGTGACAATAATCAAGTAACTCAACAAAATCAAGTGGGGGCAGATACCGGAGAATCACTCACTAAAGAGGATGTTGTAAAGTTGTTGGCACAATTAGAAACTTTGATTCATGGTGCTGAACTACCAGCAGATACCAAAGAAGAAGTAATTGAAGACTTGAGTGCAGCTAAGAAAGCAACGGATAAAGAAGAACCAAATAAGCAACGAGCATTAGAGCGTTTGGGAACTGTGGCAGAAACACTTGAAAAAACGAGTAAGGGCGTGGAAGCTAGTCAGAAAATCTGGACAACAGCCAAGCCGATTATTGTGAAAGTTGCAACTTGGTTAGGTGCGGCGGCTGGTTCTCACCTGTTGGGATTGTAGAACTGAATTATGAGTCAGCAGCTACCTGATAACTCTGATTCGCAACAGCCTGATGTAAACTCAAAACGGCAGGCTGATAGTTTCACATCTCAAAATGTAGTACAGGGAAATCAAAACCGCGTAGTTCAAGGCAAAGATAACAAAGCTGTTCAGGGTGACAGCAATATAGTCAGTCAAGGTAATAGCAATACCCAAAATATCCATATCACCAATTATTATTACCGTGAAGATATTCGGGTAGCTGCTGTTCAACCTGCCGAAGATGCTGCGAGTGATGAAAAACTGCCATGTCCTTATCGCGGCTTATATCACTTTAGTCCAGATGATGACGAATACTTTTTTGGCAGAGAAGTATTTATAGAAGAACTGTTTAAAGCCACTAAAACCCGTAATTTTATCCCAGTCTTGGGTGCATCAGGAAGCGGTAAATCTTCTGTCGTTTTAGCAGGATTAGTACCAAAACTGCAACAAGAAGGCAATTGGTTATTTACTCACTTTCGTCCTGGTTCAGAACCCTTTTATGCTCTGGCACAAGCACTTGTTCCACTTTATGAGCCTGAAATAAATGCTACTGAGCAGATGTATCAAGCTCGTCAATTAGCTGAATATTTTGTTAATGGTTCTGTTCCACTCAAGGATGTTTTTCAGCGAATTGAAAGAAATTATACCAATCATCGGGTGCTGTTAATTGCTGATCAATTTGAAGAACTTTATACCTTATGTAGCGATGAAAAAATCCGCCGCAGTTTCTTAGATATTTTATTAGCTGGTTTTAAATCTGAATCTAATCACTCCGCATCGCCTCCGGTATTAGTGTCAACAATGCGGGTAGATTTCTTGGGAAATGCACTAGCGTATCCCCCATTTGCAGATGTCTTACGCAATGCTGACATTAAAATTAGGTCAATGAATCGCTCTGAACTATCAGAGGTAATTACCAAACCTGCCCAAAAGTTGGGAGTAACATTTCAAGATGGACTAATAGAACGCATTTTAGATGATGTAGAATCCGAGCCAGGAAACTTACCTTTATTAGAGTTTGCTTTAACTAAGTTGTGGGAAAAACGCACCAATAAGCAATTAACTCATGCAGCTTATGAAGCTATTGGTGAAGTGCAAGGTGCTTTAGCTAGTCACGCAGATACGATTTACAGGAATTTAAAAATTGCTCAACAACAACAAGTAAGTCGAATTTTCATGCAATTAGTTCGCCCAGGTGAAGGTACTGA
>JBGTMK010000524.1:0-3914 GCA_041743605.1 Nostoc sp. | reverse complement strand
TTTTTTTACACACTTCATCCCAATTTTAACCTATTTGGCGGAATTACCCTTCCTCAGGCGGAGGCAGGGAGGGGATGGATAGCCGGGCAATGACGATTCTATCCTCGAACCACATCAACCTTTACTGTTAATTAGTGAGTGTGGTATATGATAGCGTTCGCGTAGCGTCTCGTAGAGAAGCAGTAGCGATTGCTGGGTGGGGAGCTTTTCTAAATTTCTTGTCCTACAAACTAGAGCGTAGTAGTGGGAAGTTAGTAGAAATAAAAAGATGGTTTCATAGTTCCAAAATCTGCTCTAATTGTCATCATCAAATTAGCGAGTTACCACTAGATATTAGAACTTGGACTTGCCCAAGTTGCGGCACATATCACGATAGAGACGGTAATGCAGCGCAAAATATTAGAGCAGAAGGTATCAGAATGCTTTCCTCCTCTGGGACGGGGGAGGCTAACGCCAATAAAGAGGAAGTAAGACCAATTCGCGGACGTAAATCCAAGATGCGGCATTCCTCGGTGAAGTTGGAAGCCCCGCCTTCTGGCGTTTGCGCCAGCGTGCTGTAGGCAAGCTAAGGCAGGGTAGTTCACTAGTGTATTACTTTCTTCGGAACTGCCAAACTCGGTAACTGCTTTCACCAGTTGTTGGGTTAACCGCGTAAGCGAGTTCGATTTTCTCTTTCAGGAGGAAGTGACAGCATTTGGTTAAAATAATGAGGAGAGTGCTTTACAAAGCTTAAAATTTTCTGGCGATGCCGTTGCCTAAGTTTTTTCTTTACAGATAGATAGTAGCTAAACCGAATGACTGGTGTTGACCTGACTGCTTGGATTCTCGGCCCTGTGTTAGGGTTGATGACATTTTTATTTATATTCAGGATTATTCTCACTTGGTATCCGCAAGTGGATCTGAATCGTTTGCCCTTTAATTTGATAGCTTGGCCGACTGAACCATTTTTAATCCCGTTGCGAAAGCTAGTGCAACCTATAGGCGGGGTAGACATTACACCTATTATTTTGGTTGGCATCTTCAGCCTGCTGCGAGAAATTTTGCTAGGTCAACAAGGATTGCTGACTATGCTATCTCGTGTAAATTAGGTTACAGGGTATAGGGTACAGGTTATAGGTTCCTGTAACCTATACCCTGTAACCTTCCCACTCCCCTAACCGTTCATTTCCTGCACAAAATTTGTATAGACATTACCCTGCAAAAACTGTGGAGTTTCCATAATTTTTTGATGAAATCCGATGGTAGTAGGTAGTCCAGTAATGGCACATTCCCGGAGTGCGCGTTTCATCCGGTTAATAGCAGTAGGTCGGTCTGGTGCCCAAACAATTAACTTGCCGATCAAGGAATCGTAGTAGGGCGGGATTTGGTAATCTGTGTAAACGTGGGAATCAATCCGAACACCAGGCCCTCCGGGGGGGAGATAGCCGCTGATCCTTCCGGGAGAAGGGCGAAAGTCATGATCGGGGTCTTCAGCGTTGATCCGGCATTCGATCGCATGACCCCGCAAGACTACTTGCTCTTGGGTAAGCTTGAGTCTTTCCCCTTGGGCAATACGGATTTGTTCGGCAACTAAGTCTATCCCAGTAATCATCTCTGTTACAGGGTGTTCTACTTGAATCCGGGTATTCATTTCCATAAAGTAGAATTTACCCGATCTATCCAAGAGAAACTCGATAGTACCCGCCCCACTGTAGTTAATGAATTGGGCCGCTTTGACCGCAGCTTGTCCCATTTTCTCGCGTAGGTCTTGGTCGAGAGCCGGACTTGGTGCTTCTTCTAGTAGCTTTTGATTGCGGCGTTGAATAGAGCAATCGCGTTCACCCAAGTGGATAACATTACCGTAGTTATCCGCCAAAATTTGAAATTCGATGTGTCGGGGACGTTCAATAAATTTTTCGATATAAACGCCAGAATTCCCAAAAGCTGCTCCCGCTTCCCCTTGGGCCGCAAGAAAAAGTTTGACAAATTCATCTTCAGAACGAACTAGGCGCATACCCCGTCCGCCGCCACCGGCTGTGGCTTTGATCATCACTGGATAGCCAATATCTTTGGCAAATCCTAATCCTTCTTGCTCAGATTCTACTAATCCCTCACTACCTGGTACTGTCGGGACTCCAGCTTTTTGCATGGTTTCTTTGGCAGTGGATTTATCCCCCATCAGCTTTATAGCTTCTGGAGTTGGGCCGATAAAAGCAATATGATGGTCGGCACAGATTTCCGCAAACCGGGCATTTTCTGCCAAAAAGCCATAGCCTGGATGAATAGCAGTAGCATTGCGCGTCAGTGCAGCAGCAATAATATTGGGAATATTCAAATAACTTTTACTGCTAGCAGGTTCGCCAATGCAAACTGCTTCATCAGCAAGTTGGACGTGGAGAGCATTACGGTCAACGGTGGAGTGAACCGCAACTGTCGCAATTCCCATTTCTTCACAGGCGCGGAGAATGCGAAGGGCGATTTCTCCCCGATTGGCAATTAATATTTTGTCAAACTTCATTTTTTAGTTTCGATATCATTACCAGTAGATTGACATGTTCTCTGATCCAACTTGAAACAACGCTTCCGCATTATTTCAAATTATGACAGGAGATTCGCCACCCTGATTCTAAGCAAACTTGAGATTGCAGGCTTGCTGGCTCTACAGGTCTTACTACACTAACAACATTGTTGCTGTAAGTCTTGGCTAGCCTAGGAAGTTGGGCTTTTGCGTAGGCATACTCCGCCGAACACAGTAGCTCTACCCCTTTTAATATCACTTGTGCCGCTGCTAGATTTCTGTCAGCCTGATACCGCCTTGAGAAAATTTATATTTTTGAGCAAGTGAATTTAGATATCACCTTACTATAATTATTTTCTTATGCTATAGTCTATGTTTAGACAAACCATGCGGATGTGGCGGAATTGGTATACGCGCACGCTTGAGGTGCGTGTGGCTTTGCCTTGCGAGTTCGAGTCTCGCCATCCGCATTTTCGCTTGTTTAGTTATAGGGTCAATAGTCAAGGGTCAAAAAACCTTAGACTATTGACCCTTAAATCTTTCTCTTATTTCTAATACTTGCTCAAGGCAACTTTACTGTGTAAATGAGTTTGTAGTAGTGACTTTAGTCCTTGTATCAAGCACTGAAGTGCTTACTACGTAATAGAATTTGACAAAACGAAAAAATCTTTCCCTATTCCCCACTAAGCAAATTTGCCTTGCCAAATTACTAGTTTTTTATGCTTTTATAGAGATAGGTGAAGTTTTGTAAAAAGCATTGACTATTACTTTTACGCCGACAAACAACCTAGCACTACCGCCAGCTTGGCATCGCCTCACTCCGATTTGGCAAGGAGGGGAGGAGATAATTCAACAAAGTTTACCTCACACTCAACTGGCGCCTGCTTGGCAGCTAATGCTTTTGGGTGATGGCTCCCCAACACGTCACTTAGAATTGCTCACAGGTGAGTCTGTAGAAGTAGATGTTATTGATATGTCATTGATTGGCATGGATTTGGATACTGCCCCTGAGTTAATCCAAGCTGTCCCAGGGCCGCGATTACGGCGACAAGTATGGCTGCGTACTGCTTCTGGTCAGCGATTAGCGTATGCCACCTCGTGGTGGGAAGCTAGTCATGTAGATGAGTATTTGCAAAACCGCTCATTACCAATTTGGGCTAGTTTAGCTCGTCTTCGCACAGAGTTATATCGGGATGTTCGAGGAATTTATTATGGTGACTCATCAGCGCTACAGTCAGGTTTTGATGTAACTGGGTCTTTTTGGGGTCGCCACTATTTGTTTTGGCATCATGGACAGCCATTAACATTAATTTATGAAGTTTTTTCGCCTTATTTAACCAAATATTTAGGGCCTATGCAATTGAGTACTATTAATACTGAGGCATAGGATTATTTCAACAACATATCTAATTTGTAA
>JBGTMK010000523.1:0-6178 GCA_041743605.1 Nostoc sp. | reverse complement strand
TAGCATACGCTGCACCTATGCCAAAGGTTATAGCGATCGCAGCAAATCCCATGAGAACAGGTTAATAAAGGATAAAATTCGGATTAAAATTATCAAATTATTAGTAACTACTTCTAAAAAAAGTAACTTATTATATAAATTAGATGATTTTTCTAAACTTTTAAGAGGTATCATCTATACCGTAGATTAAATTCAAAAACTTGTATAAGCCGAATCAATTTAGTGAACTATCCCAAAGTTTACACTTCGGAGCAAGCCTGTCCCATTAATTTAGTTGGCGAAACAGGACAAGCAGTTCAAATTTCAATTCATGCTCCCAGTCAATATATCTGTGCCAACTGCGAACGGATATTACCAGATTGGAAACGGCAGCCATTTTTAAGAGTAGTGATTGTCTTGCAACAATCGCGTTATCAATTAGTCGAAAAAACAGCAGAAGTTGAGTCAGAGAAAGAACGCTTGCGAGAAAAGTTTATGCGATTTGGCTGTGATTTAGCATTTAATCTGCGCGATCGCGGCTATTTAACTGACCTAATCGACCCTCGTACAGGCTATCCTTTACTGTCTCATCCCGGAGCAATTCCCCACGATGACACAGCAGTTGTCAAAGCTTTGCTCAACTATCCAGTGATTAAAAATCAATGCCGTGTGTTAGTTCATCCCCATTGGGGTACAGCCGTTTATCCTAGCATTTTGATATCAGAAGCTCCCCCAATTGTGATCGAATGGGTTACAAAAGGCGTAGCATCCATGCATGGGTGGAAAGAAATTAATTAGTCATTTGTCATTGGTCATTTGCATGGGTTATTTCTCCCTCATACCTTTATGTTATGTTAGAAATAGGTATGTAAAGACGCGTAGAATCACCTGTGTCTCCAAACAACTTCTTCCAGGAAGCTAGGACAGTCGAAGCCTCTAATAGTGCGGCTTGCTACTTCCCTCTCATCAATGGACGCTACGAAGTCAAGCCGGGGATGATGGCTTTTGGTTCCTGTTTGGGTAACACTCAGGCTGATCAGCAGGTATTTCAAATTGATGATAATTTTAGCCATTACCGTCAGGCTAAACTTTTAGCTCGTGGGGAACGGTTGAACAAGTACTACCAAACCTGCAATTATTCTCAGGCTGTGGCAGGTGTGATCGCTCGTTTAATAATTAATCGCCTCACCCAAGAACACCCACACCATTTTAACTGCCAAAAGTCAATTGATAACACCCTGAAATTCCACAGCCAACTTACTGGAGAAACTCTCTACCTAGATGCAGATTGGCAATTACAGCAAGTCGAGGGTAGTCCAGTTTTTCCAACTTACGTCTCTACTCTTGACGCTTTAGCAACACAAGTACAGGAAGACCTGACAATTATTTGCCGTTCTGCTGATGGTAGCAACTGGCTGAGTGCAGTTCATCTCTGCTATCCTAACCACTGGTCAGCTGAGGAGAAAATCGGCAAAGATTTCGCCGCAATCCATGCACCTGTGGCTGGGATGGAAAAAATAAATCGGCGAGGGGGTGCGATCGCTAATACAATGATTACCCATAAACCAATGGTGCGTTTTGCTTGGGGCTTGAGTACCGACACTCGCCTTAACCACCATCCCGAACCACCGCCTGGTGTATCAGTTAGCCAATGGCAAGGTAGAAGCTTTGATTTACAGCATCCCCAGCTTTATCTGCGAATTGAGCGACAAGTTATTTGGGGACTACCAGAGTATGAAGCGGCCTTGTTTAGTATTCGTACTTACTTTAGAGATTGTGGTGTAGTTAAAAAAGACCCACTGTTACGGTCTAAGCTGTATGCTGCAATTCAATCAATGACACCGGAATCACTGGTTTATAAAGGCTTGGTGGAGAGCAAAACCAGTATTTTGGAATGGCTGAGTTAAGGGTAATGTATCAAAAAATGTGTTAAAACCTAGTACGGTACAGTATAAACTACATTGCCATCAACTATTTTTGATGGGCGATCCCCCAGGCAACAAAAAGCAATATATGCTAGGATTGTATCAAATTATAGCAATTATTCAAGAGCAATTTAGAATAATTTTGCGCTTTGTTGAGTAAAAAAGCTAAAATCTACGATTTTTGGAGATTTTTAGGTTATGACAACCTCACAGGAGAGGATTATCCCGATAGACTTGCGAACCGAAATGTCGCAGTCTTATCTGGAATACGCCATGAGCGTGATAGTGGGTCGGGCGTTGCCAGATGCCAGGGATGGTCTAAAACCTGTGCATCGTCGCATTCTCTACGCAATGCACGAGCTAGGTCTACTTCATGATCGCCCGTTTAAAAAATGCGCCCGTGTGGTCGGGGAAGTGCTGGGTAAATATCACCCCCACGGCGACACGGCAGTGTATGATGCCTTGGTGCGGATGGCACAGGATTTTTCCATGCGATCGCCCCTAGTTAACGGACATGGTAACTTCGGTTCGGTAGACAACGATCCGCCAGCCGCCATGCGGTACACAGAATGCCGCTTGCAAGCTTTAACTAGTGCTGGTTTACTCCACGACATTGAGTATGAAACCGTAGATTTTGCCGATAATTTCGACGGTTCCCAGCAAGAACCCACAGTTTTACCAGCACGGATTCCCCAATTGTTGCTCAACGGTTCCTCTGGGATTGCCGTGGGCATGGCCACCAACATTCCGCCGCACAATTTGGGGGAATTGATTGATGCTTTAGTGGCTGTAATCCACAATCCAGAAATCACCGATCTCGAACTAATGCAGTATGTCCACGGCCCAGACTTTCCAACTGGGGCGCAAATTTTAGGAACATCTGCCATTCGAGAAGCTTACACTACCGGGCGTGGTTCCATTACCATGCGTGGTGTCGCTAACATTGAAACCGTTGAACAACGGGGACGGCCAGATAGAGAAGCAATTATCATTACCGAATTGCCCTATCAAACCAATAAAGCGGCGCTAATTGAAAAAATCGCCGAAATGGTGAACGAAAAGCGGCTAGAGGGCATCGCAGATATCCGGGATGAAAGCGATCGCGACGGGATGCGAATTGTCATCGAACTCAAGCGTGATGCTTATCCCCGCGTCGTTCTAAACAACCTCTACAAGCAAACGCCACTGCAAGCCAACTTCGGCGCAAATATGCTGGCGTTGGTGAATAGCGAACCCCAAGTACTCACCCTCAAGCAGTTCTTAACCGTCTTCTTGGATTTCCGTATCGAATCCATTGCCAGACGCACTCGCTACGAACTGCGGAAAGCCGAAGAACGCGACCATCTCCTCCAAGGGTTATTAATAGCCCTGTCCCAGTTAGATCCAATTATTGTCTTAATTCGTCATGCGCCCGATGCGCCCACAGCTAAAGGCGAATTAATCACAACTTACGGACTCTCAGAAGTGCAAGCAGATGCGATTTTGCAGATGCAATTGCGGCGCTTGACTGCCTTAGAAGCAGACAAAATTCGTCTGGAACACGAGGAATTACAAGCGAAAATTATCGATTTGCAAGATATTTTGGCACGCCGGGAAAGAGTGCTAGAAATCATTGAAACCGAAGTCGCGCAACTAAAAACTAGTTTCGCCACACCCCGCCGCACGGTGATTTTACCAGGGGAAGGGGAATTAGACGATCGCGATCTAATTGCCAATGAAAAAGCGATCATTTTGGTTACAGAGCAAGGCTACATCAAACGGATGCCAGTCAACACCTTTGAAGCTCAAAGCCGCGCTACCAGAGGTAAAGCCGCAGCCAAGGTGAAAGATGATGACACTATTGAGCATTTCTTAACTTGCTGCGATCACGACAGTATTTTATTCTTTAGTGAGCGTGGTGTCGTTTATTGCCTGAGAGCTTATCAAATTCCAGCGAGTTCGCGTACCAGTCGCGGGACACCAATCGTCCAAATGCTACCGATTCCCAAAGAGGAAAAAATCACCTCGATTGTACCGGTTGACGAGTTTAGTAGTGAAGAATATCTGGTCATGCTCACTAAGGGCGGTAATATCAAGAAAACCGAATTGGCAGCCTTTAGTCATATTCGCGCCAATGGTTTGATTGCCATTTCCTTAGAAGAAGGCGACCAACTCCGCTGGGTGCGACGCGCCAGAGTAGAGGACAGCGTAATCATTGGTTCTCGTAACGGGATGGCGATTAACTTCCGGTGCAACCACGAACAACTGCGTCCTTTAAGTAGGGCGACTCGTGGCGTGAAAGCCATGAAACTCAAAAATAAAGATGAACTCGTGGGTATGGATATTCTGCCCGCAGCAATTCTGGAAACTTTGGATGTTACAGAAGCCGAAATTGAAGATATCGAAACGATTGAAACAATTGAAGCAGTCGAAACAATCGAAACAGAAGATATCGAAATTACCGAAACTACTGAAGAGTCCGCAGAAGTGCCTAGCAGTGGCGTAGTTGGCCCTTGGGTGCTGGTAATTACAATGGGAGGATATGGTAAGCGCGTACCCGTTGCCCAATTCCGTCTGCAAAATCGTGCTGGACAGGGTTTAATGGCAACCAAGTTCAAAAACCGCAAAAACAAAGACAAGTTGGCAACCTTACGCATTGTCAACAACGATGATGATGAAATCATGATGGTGACAAATCGCGGTATTATCATCCGTCAAGCGGTGAATGCGATTTCTATCCAATCGCGATCGGCAACTGGAGTCAGAGTGCAGCGTTTAGATGAAGATGACGCTATTACCGGAGTGGCAATAGTTCCACCTGATGCTGTCGATGCAGAAGAAGCAGAATAAAAAGCAGGGGGAGCAGGGGAAGCAGGGGAGGCAGGGGGAGAGGTTAACCGCCTTACTCCCTTACTTAATTGCCTTAGCCAGTGGGATTTTAATGGGGCTAACCGTCGCCCCAGTAGGTGCATGGTTCTTGGCTTGGATTGCCATAGTTCCCTTATGGGTGCTAGTTGTTACTTCAGCCAAAGGTAAAAACCAATTCCCCCCGGCTTTCCTCTGGGGTATTGGTTTTCACGGTGTCGCCCTATCTTGGATTACCGGAATTCATCCGATGACATGGTTGGGCGTTCCTTGGTTGCCAAGTTTGGCAATCACCCTTTTTTGTTGGGGATTTATCAGCCTCTTGGGAGGCATATTTGTTGCTATCTGGGCGGCTGTAATGGTTCGCCTAGCCGGACAAAAACCGTGGCTACGTGTACTGATTGGTACAGCCGTCTGGTGCGGCTTAGAAAGTCTATGGAGTGCTGGCCCTCTGTGGTGGAGTTCCCTGGCTTACACCCAAAGTCCGCATAATCTCGTAATTGTACATCTGGGTCAACTCTCTGGGCCTAATACTGTGACAGCTGCGATCGTTGCTGTTAATGGTTTAATTGCTGAAGCGTATATAAACCGCCAAGATACCAAGATGTCCTCTGCGCCTTCTCTACGAGACGCTATGCGAAGGCGGTTCGTTAATAAATACTTAGTTATCGCCACAGGACTATTAATTACCTTACATCTCATTGGTTTTATCTTATATAGCCGTCCCATAGCCCAAGTACCAGAAGCAGCCTTGAAAGTGGGGATTATTCAAGGTAATATACCGAACCGACTTTTACGAAGTTCCGAAGGGTTTCGTCGCGCCCAAGAAAATTACACCAATGGGTATCTAACTTTAGCAGAGCAGAGTGTAGATGCAGTCCTCACCCCAGAAGGAGCCTTACCTATTTTCCAGCGCAACTTGATGGAAACTGCTTTAGTCGCAGCAGTGAAGAAAAAAGGTGTAGTTGCTTGGATTGGGGCTTTTGGGGAACGGGGAGACAGTTATACAATTAGCTTGTTTACTTTCAACAATAAGGGTGAAATTGTCAGCCGCTACGATAAAGCCAAACTAGTACCATTGGGAGAATATATCCCCTTTGAAGAAATTTTAGGCGGACTAGTTCAACGTTTGTCGCCTCTGGAGGCACACCAAGTTCCTGGTTCAGCAAATCAGATATTTGACACTCCATTTGGTCGTGCGATCGCTAGTATATGTTACGAATCTGCTTTTCCTGAACAATTTCGCTATCAAGCTGCGGCGGGTGGGCAATTTATCCTCAGTTCTTCTAACGATGCCCATTACAGTGCATCCATGCCATTCCAGCACCATGCACAGGATATCATGCGGGCAATTGAAACTGATCGATGGTCAGCACGGGCAACTAATACCGGATATTCAGCCTTTGTAGATCCTCACGGTAGAACCTTGT
>JBGTMK010000522.1:0-9376 GCA_041743605.1 Nostoc sp. | reverse complement strand
CTTCTGTAGCTACAGGTCAACCAGTTAATCCGCAATTCTTTCAAAAATATAAAACAATTCCCAAGCTTTTTAATGTGATTCAAGATGCGATCAACCGTAATGCATTCAGCTTGGATATAGGCTACAATCATAAACTCGGTTATCCAACCCGAATTAATATCGACTATAACAGTCAAATTGCTGATGAAGAAATCTTTTTGACAATTGAGAATTTTGAGGAAATTAAATAGATATTAAGCTGATTATTTCTATTCAATCTCGACCAAAAATAGCGGTAAATTAGCAAATCCAAAAAATATTTATCTCTAAAAAGGTAAAAGCGATGTCCTAGGCATCGCTTTTCATAAAAATTAACAATTTGATGAAGTTATGTTGATTTTACAGGAATAATTCTCAATTATTCAACGAGTTTGTTGTGTTTGAGGGCTTGACTAAAAATAGTCATTTCTGATATCTTCAAATTACTCGATAAGATTAGCACTTCCTATAAATTTCTGCGCTACTTGTGAGAAAAGTCGCTTTACTGAACTGAAATTTAACTTATTGCAGACGGCTTGAAATCATACAGCCATTTGTGAAAATCATCATTCAAAGTCATTTGCCGCTCCTGCGTCTGCCCAGTAGATGCCACAGTGTCAAGGTCATAGTAGCGCATCTCACCCAGGGCACTACGAGCTTGGATGATTTTTGTCCGCTCAATGCGACTTTGTTCGTAACTAGTTAAAGCTTCTGAGAGATTAGCTGACTGGGAAAAACACTCTCGCAGTTTGTATGCATCTTCAAAAGTGGTATTGGCTCCCTGTCCCATCGCAGGTGCCATTGGATGAGCGGCATCGCCTAAGAGAGTGACTCTACCTTGACTCCATTGAGTTAACGGTGGGCGATCGCAAATCGGCCCTTCCCAAATTTGCTCGGCTGGTGTTGCTTCGACCACCGCTCGAAAGGATTCGTCCCAATCAGCTAATTCATGGAGAATGCGAGACTTGACCTCATCAGCGCTGTGGGAAAGGGAGAACTCAGGCGAGAACTTCCGACTAATCCAACTGGTATAGCCGCCGCCCACATTGAGAATGTACATAAACTGTTGATTGCCTTTGACAAAAACTAGTTCATAGTCATTAAATAGCTCATGGTGATACTTGATGACGGCACGCCAACACATACTACCGATATAATTAGGCTGACCCTCGCCAAATAAAGTTTCTCTGATGATTGAGTTGACGCCATCAGCTCCAATCAACAAATCTGCATATACTGATTTTTTGCCATCAAAATGAATTTCTACACCGTTTTCATCTTGTTCAAAGCCGATACAGCGATGATTCAGGTGAATAATATCAGATGGCAATCTAGAGGCTAATACTTGCTGTAAACGATACCACCAAATAGTTAATAATGGCTGTCCATAATTCTCCAAGTATTTAGTTGCGTTAGTTCGGAGTGTTTCTCCTTGAATATTCTTTAAAACCGTGTGGCGAACCTCGCATCCTGAACTTTTGAGGGTTTCGACAATTCCCGGCGCGTTGGCGCAGCCCGCCGTAGGCATCGCATCTAGGGAACTCAAGCCATTCGGAGCGAGGCCTAGTCCAGTTCCAGCCGGACGAAATTCTTGGGCTTTTTCGTATACTTGGACATCGATACCTTGGCTTCTCAGTGCGATCGCAGCAGCCAAACCGCCTGGCCCAGCACCGACAATAGCAACTTTCTCTACTATGGGTTTAGATGATTTCTGAGTTAGATTTGTGTTCATATTAAAAGTAAGAATATCCCCACGAGTACATACGCTTCCTTCATCAACTCAGTGCTGAGTGCTGAGTAATGAGTAATGAGTAATGAGTAATGAGTAATGAGTAAATTTAAGAAGTACTCAGTACTTTTGCACAGGGCGTAAAAGCCCCGCAAGAGTGTGGGCGGTCTTTTAACTCAGCACTCTTCATCTTTGAGCTAGACCCACAATGATTAATTTTGACTGCTGAGTACTTTTTTAGTCAATCTTTCTTAAGAAACAACTCCAAATTTGGTCTTCAATGGATTGTGGTTGCTGGTGGTAACAAAAACTGCACACCCTCAGAATTGTTCACCAATCCGACAAACTTGAATAAATACCGTTATGTCTGTTTTGGCGCTAAATTCCCTAAATTTGACTTTTAATTTTCATAAACTTACTGTAACGGAACTAAGCTTGCTGTATCATTTTGATATTCAAAAATGATTGTGAAGATGAGTGTGTATGAACTTTAAGTCAGCTTCCGCATATATTGGTTTAAGTCTTCTGAGTTTTTCAGTCAGTTCATTGCCGCGCCTTGTAAATTCACCACAAGTCCTTGCCCAAGAAGTTACTTCTTCATGCCCTCTGCCATCTGAAATTGCCATTACCTTCTTAGATTCTAAATGTCAGGAAGTAAAACTAGAACAGCCTAAGACTTTTTATCGCTACTATAGTAACAGTGGAAATAAATACGGCAGGTATTTAACAACTGACAAATATAAAACAAATGTAGAAGTAATCAAGAATCTAGCTCTCAATCAAGCATGGGGCAATGAAGCCACTATGATCCAAAAAATAACTTTACCAGCAGGAACAACAACTTATCAAGGAATTGTTGCCCCTCAAGTACCTACAGAATGCTATCCAGGGGGCGCTCAACAGACATTTATTCAAGATTCAAAAGATCCAAATATCAAATGGTCTGAGGGGAAAAATCTCGTTGTAGAACCTTTTAGTTGTCCGTAAAATTCATGAAAACTAAGACAGAAGAATTTATCAAGCTAATTGACCAAGCATCTGAGATTGCCGAAGAGATGCTGAAAGACAAAAAAACTGAGTCTTCAGCACATTTAAACAATGCGATCGCTGTTCTACAATCTATTAAAAGCAAGGCCGTGAATGGTAAGCTTGAACCATCAGGAGGAGTCTCAACTCTGGGACTAGCTCATGGAGTGGCGGATTGGATTGAGCCGTTAGATTCGCCATTATTAAAAGCTGTAGGTGCAATAGAGGAATATTACCAAAAAAACCTCTAAATTGCCTATCTAGTAACGCAAGGCGTAAGGCGTAATTCGTAATTCGTAATTCGTAATTCGTAATTCGTAATTCGTAATGACGCTCCTGCGTCGCTAACGTAATTCGTAATTAATTGTTTGCAAGGGTTTCAGACGTTTAAGATGGGTGGCTTATTTACGCCGTGCGGTACTAGACTCTTTACTTGAACATGATCATCATAGAAGCAGTGCTGAGTACCGAGTAAGAATTCTCATTTGGAACTCAGCACTGTTTTGCTGAAAGTAATGATGTAATCTATTATCTACATGAAACATGGAAGAAAACTCCTTAGCTTCAATAACTTCAAACTCATTTACCCAGGACTTGAAAATCTTGGGTTCAGAGGAAGTAGAATTATCTTTGAACGTCAATAATATCTCCTACTCAGTCAAGCTAGAACCTCGTGTTACTTTACTGGATGCACTACGGGAAAAGCTAGGTTTGATGGGAACTAAAAAAGCTTGCGATCGCGGCGAATGTGGCGCTTGTACTGTATTAGTTGATAATCGGCGAATTAATTCCTGTATGACTCTAGCAGTCATGCACATTGGTGCTGAGATTACCACAATTGAGGGATTAGCGCAAGATGACAAACTCCACCCCATGCAAACAGCCTTTATCACTCATGATGCTTTTCAATGTGGTTACTGCACATCGGGTCAAATTATCTCAGCCGTAGGGATGATATTAGAGGAATCACCCAAAACTGAGGCGGAAATTCGAGAAAAAATGAGTGGAAACCTTTGCCGTTGTGGAGCATATCCTAATATTATTGCGGCGATTCAAGATGTGCTAGAGGAAATGGAAGATGCAGCCATTTAGTTATGCTAAAGTTGCCTCAGAAGAGGCTGCGATCGCAACAGTTAATCAAGACCAAACTGCTGCATTTATTGCTGGTGGCACAGATTTGCTGGGATTGATGAAGGATGGAGTTCAAACAGCAAATATATTAATTGATATTAATAGTTTGCCTTTAGCAGATATTGAATTTCAACCTAATGGAATCCGCATTGGTGCGATCTCTCGAATGAGTGATGTGGCTTTTCATCCCCAAATTCAAGAACGTTATCCAGTAATTAGCCAAGCTTTATTACAAAGTGCTTCACCGCAACTGCGAAATATGGCAACTGTGGGCGGTAATTTACTGCAACGAGTCCGCTGTGGTTACTTTCGCGATCCGGTTTTTCCTTGTAATAAACGCACTCCCGGTATAGGTTGTTCGGCAATTACAGGTTACAATCGAATGCATTCTATTTTCGGGGCGAGTGAACATTGTATTGCTGTTCATCCTTCCGATTTAGCTGTGGCGCTGACGGCATTAGATGCGGTAATTTGCATCCAAGGGACAGAAAAAGCCCGTCGAATTTCAATTCATGATTTTTATCTCTTACCAGGTGAGACACCAGCAAAAGAAACTCTATTACAACCTGGAGAATTAATTGTTGCTATTGAAGTTCCATATTCTGCATACAAGTCTTATTATTTAAAAGTCAGAGATCGAGCTAGTTATGAATTTGCTCTTGTTTCCGTAGCTGTTGCTTTAGATATAGAACAAGACATCATCAAATCAGCACGCATCGCTTTTGGGGGAGTAGCACCCAAACCTTGGCGTGCATGGGAAGCTGAAGAATTTCTCCAAGGAAAAACAATCAATGAAGCTACGTTGAAAGATGCAGCCGCAGTAGCCATCAAAGAAGCGAAACCGCAAACACACAATGAATTCAAAATTGAATTAGTCAAACGCGCTTTGGTACGTGCGCTTTCAGTTGTGGGAGGAAAATCATGAATAAAATTATCGGTAAACCACTCGATCGCGTTGATGGTAGGCTGAAAGTAACGGGAGAAGCACCTTACACAGCCGATGTGCCCATAGAGAATTTAACTTATGGAGTGATTTTTCAAAGTGCGATCGCTAGCGGTAAAATTATCCAAATAGACACATCCGCCGCCGCAATCGCCCCTGGTGTGCTAGATGTCGTTACTTACCAACAAACTCCATCTCTGGTAAAAATACCCTTCTTTGGGCCTCCACAGCCTCAGTCAACGGAAAAAGACCATAATATTTACTACGATGGTCAACATTTGGGGATTGTAATTGCCCAAACTTTAGAACAAGCCGAAACCGCCGCCTCTAAGATAAAAATTATCTACGAAGAAGCACCGCCTACAGTCACGGTGGCACACGCAGAGATATTTGAACCCGAATCAATATATTTTGGCATAATGCCTGGTAAAATCACCAGAGGGGATGTTGAATCGGGTAAAGCTCAAGCAGATGTTTTGGTCGAGCAAGTTTATACCACGCCAATGGAACATCATAATCCCCTAGAACCTTCTGCAACGATCGCAATGTGGGAGGGGGATAACTTGACGCTGTATGAAACCACTCAAGGCATTTCTGCAACCCAAAGAGCGATCGCATCTGTGCTGAATATTCCTCAAGAAAATGTCCGCGTCATCTCCAAATATTTAGGCGGGGGATTTGGTTGTAAAGCATTGCTGCGATCGCATACTATTTTAGCTGCGATCGCATCTCGTCAAGTAAAACGCCCTGTAAAAGTTGTGCTAACGCGATCGCAAATGTACACTGCTTGCGGGCACAGATCTCAAACTGAACAACACTTAACACTAGGTGCAACCAACGAAGGTAAGTTAACCGTCATCAATCACATTGGCACATCCTTAACATCATTATTTGATGACTTTGTAGAACCTGTGGGTGCAGCAACAACGATGATGTACGCCTGTCCAAATTTGGAAGTAAAATACCGTTTGGCACGCATCAACACTGCCACACCAACCTTTATGCGTGGGCCAGGAGAAGCGACGGGAATGTTTGCCTTAGAATCGGCAATGGATGAACTGGCATACACCTTAAATATTGACCCGATTGAACTAAGACTTAGAAATCATGCAGATATTGATCATCATAAAGAATTACCTTGGTCAAGTAAATCCCTGAAAGAATGTTATCAAAAAGGGGCAGAAATTTTTGGTTGGTTACAACGCAACCCAATTCCCCGTTCCATGCAAGATCATCATTTCTTGATTGGTTGGGGAATGGCAAGTGCAACATTTCCCACCAACGTTGGAACTGCATCAGTCAAGGTAGAAATTTTTGCCAGTGGAGAGGTGAAAGTACAAAGCGGTACTCAAGACATCGGGACTGGTACTTATACAGTGATGACGCAGGTAGCCTCTGAAGTATTAGGCTTACCAGTGCAGTTTGAACTGGGTGATAGCAATCTTCCGAAAGCGCCGATTGCAGGGAACTCAATTACCGTTGCTAGTGTTTCTCCTGCGGTGTATAAAGCAGCGATCGCGGCACGAGATAGAATAATTCAAATGGCGATCGCAGATGCGAATTCTCTGCTTTACGAATCTCACGCAGAAGATATTACCGTTGAGTCAGGGCAAATATTTTTAAAACAAGACCCATCAAAGCGAGACAGCTACACCGATATTCTACGCCGTCATGGGTTAGAGAGTTTAGAACTTACAGAAGAATCTTCAGCCAGTCCAGAAAGCAAAGAATACGCCAAACACTCATTTGGTGCGATATTTGTGGAAGTTGCAGTCGATGAGTTGTTGGGAGAAATCAAAGTTAGACGATGCGTAGGCGTTTATAGTGCAGGGCGAATTCTCAACTTCAAGACAGCGCGGAGTCAAGTTGTTGGTGGGATTACATGGGGAATTGGGATGGCGCTGATGGAGAAAACCGTAATGGATATCAATCAGGGCAGAATAGTTAGTGCCAACCTTTCAGATTACCTGATTCCCGTTCATGCAGATATCCCCAATATGGAAGTGCAATTTGTTGAAGAACACGATCCCTTTGTGAATGCATTAGGAACCAAAAGCCTGGGGGAACTTCCAATTGTTGGAGTAGCAGCTGCCATATCTAATGCAGTTTATCATGCCACAGGTAAGCGGATTCGTGATTTGCCAATTACACCTGATAAGTTGCTGTGAGTGGATAGGTTTGTAGTGACGTGGCAATAGTTTGACTCTTGTGGTATGGGCGTCTAGCCGTTGGTGTCAACTTAAGGTGAAACTGCACGTCCACCAGGAATTGAAATTCCTGGCTCATAGCCCAAGTTATCTTCATATTACTAAATATCCCCAAAAATCTTGAGTCTACTGAAGTAGACTTTAGTTATTAGGCGGGAACTTCAGTTTCCGACGGGTACTCAAGCCAAGCGATGAGCCATTTCTAGCTTAAGTTGACACCAATAAGCAGTGTTCCCTACGACAGATGTGGTTCAAATACATGAAAATAGCTGTAAAGCCTGTATTCATTGCTGAATCAGGCTTTTGATGTTTTTTATTAAATTTGTAGGGAGAACTTCAGTTTTATTACTGAATAGCAAATCCTTCTGGTCTGATTGCATCTTGCAAATCAACACCCATCAGGTTCGCTCCCTGGATGTTTGCATTTGTCAGATTTGTATTTTCCAAGTCTGCGTTTTGCAGGTTATATCATGTCCGCATAATCGCTTACGATAAAAGCAATGAGTATAAATATAACTTATGCCGAAACGAATCAATATAGCCGAGCATTCAAATATCTCTGAATTAGAGCAGCTTTACAAACACGCTAAAGACGCAATAGAAAGTCGTCAGTATCAAATTATGGTGACAAAACCACTTCCTTCTAAACCACATAGAGAAAAGTAGCAGTTCGTCATACCTCATACTGAGTTAGTATCTGAGAAGTTTAAGAGCGATCGCTCCTATTGAACAGAACCTTTGTCAGATGCTAAAGCCTGGGATATTCTTGGCAGCTAGCGTTCAACATCGGTTAATATGACTAATCGCCTTCTAACTTCAGTTTTGAGATGTTCAGTAATGTTGGATTTAACTTGTAATTATGTTAACCAGTGTTGACCGTTTATTATTTGTCCGGCGAGTCCCGATTTTTAAGGAATTGCGGGATGATTTTATTGTGCGGCTCACTTCAGTGATGAACGAATTGTCATTTCCAGCTAATTACACCATCTTTCGACAAGGAGAAGAAGGGCGATCGCTCTATATTGTCGTGTCAGGCCGAGTTAAAGTTCACATTGGGAATAAACAATTGGCAGAGGTGGAACAGGGAAAATACTTCGGAGAAATGGCAGTATTTGATACTCAACCCCGTTCCGCCACCGCAACGACTCTGGAACCTTGTGAATTTTTAGAACTGACGCAAGAGCAACTGTATGATGCGATCGAAGAAACTCCCGAAATTGCGGTGAATATCATTCGTGAATTATCCCGTCTGATTCGCAGATTGAATGATGACATGAATATTACCTCTTTGCGAAGTTAAATCCAATACGCTTGGGTTAAGAGCTAATTGTACAAAATTGTGGGTTTTCGAGACGCGATAAATCGCCGTCTCTACAAGTGTTTTGGTCTTATCTGAACTGTATTGAAGTTAAATCCACATTCCTGAGATGCTACTTTCAGACATTCTTTAAGAAACTGCTGGGGAATTTCTCGACTTTCTCCCCAATGCAGATGAACATAAGAAGCATGAACATTTGCAGGTAAACCCCATCCCTCGCATCCCATATTTTCTTCACAATCGTAGCGAGAAGTTTCAAATAGCGGTTGAGTAGGAGTTAAGGTTAAATGGGAACGATGAAACTCATGTCCGTAAACAGTTGTATTTGCCTTAACTAACAGATTATCTTGCAAAGCGACTGCGCGACGATATCCTAAAGTTAAACGCCCACCCATCACAGCAGATGTCGGTAAAACTCCCGCCATTGGCCAAGATTTACCCTGAAAATCGATAATTTGCTCACACAAATACATCAATCCTCCGCATTCGGCAATTGTAGGCATTCCTTTAAGTATTGCTGTTTTCACTGCATCACGAACGCTGGTGTTTTCTGCTAGTTGCTGGGCAAAAACTTCTGGGAAACCACCGCCAAAATACATTCCCTGCACATTTTTTGGTATTGCAGCATCTTCTAAAGGACTCCAGAAAACCAGTTCTGCACCAAACTGTTGCAGCAAATCAAGATTGTCTTGGTAGTAGAAATTAAAAGCGCGATCGCGGGCAATAGCAATTCTAACTGGGGATGAAGGGGGATGAGGGGGATGATGAGGATGAGGGAGAGGTTTTGATTTTAACAGGGGTAATAAGTGTTGCCAATTGAAGCAAGTATCTCCTAAATCGGCGAGACGATCGATTAAAGCGTTGAGTCCGGGAAGTTCTGCTGTAGGAACTAAACCCAAATGGCGATCGGGAATTGTGATGTTATCTTGACGACGCAGTACGCCGAGAATAGGTAATTGTAGTGGTTCTAGGGAATCTTTGAGTAGAGAGAGATGGCGATCGCT
>JBGTMK010000521.1:0-2799 GCA_041743605.1 Nostoc sp. | reverse complement strand
TCCCTCAGGGCTGATGCAACTATTTATCGGGCTTCACCTAATTCATGAAGTCACCAGTCCTCAAGCCTTTGCTATGTTACGCGAGAGGGGTCTAAAAGTACTGTTTCCAGAGCGGACTGTGGCCACAGTCGATCATATTGTGCCCACAGAAAACCAGGCGCGTCCCTTTGCCGATAACTTGGCAGAGGAAATGATTCAGGCGCTTGAAAATAACTGTCAAGAAAATAACATAACTTTTTACAATATCGGCTCTGGTAGTCAGGGTATAGTTCACGTTATCGCTCCAGAACTGGGACTCACCCAGCCAGGAATGACGATCGCTTGTGGAGATAGTCACACATCGAGTCATGGGGCATTTGGTGCGATCGCATTTGGTATTGGTACTAGCCAAGTCCGGGATATTCTAGCTTCCCAAACCCTCGCCCTCTCGAAACTAAAAGTCCGCAAAATTGAAGTTAATGGCACTCTCAACCCTGGAGTTTATGCCAAAGATGTCATCCTGCATATCATCCGCACCCTTGGAGTTAAAGGCGGTGTGGGCTATGCTTACGAATTTGCAGGTACGACATTTGAGCAAATGAATATGGAAGAGAGGATGACTGTCTGCAATATGGCGATCGAAGGCGGTGCTAGATGCGGCTACGTCAATCCCGATCAAGTCACCTACGATTACCTCAAAGATAGAGATTTTGCACCCATTGGTGCAGATTGGGATAAAGCAGTGGCTTGGTGGGAATCCATCAAGAGTGATGCTGATGCCCAGTATGATGATGTAGTAGTATTCGACGCGGCGGAAATTTCTCCTACAGTTACCTGGGGGATTACTCCCGGTCAAGGTATCGGTGTCAACCAGTCAATACCTCAACCAGAAGAACTGCTGGAAGAAGACCGATTTATTGCCGAAGAAGCTTACCGCTACATGGATTTATATCCTGGTCAACCCATCAAGGGGACAAAAATAGATGTCTGCTTTATTGGGAGTTGCACCAACGGGAGGATTAGTGATTTGCGAGAAGCGGCAAAAATCGCCAAAGGTCGCCACGTTGCAGAAGGAATCAAAGCCTTCGTTGTCCCTGGCTCAGAAAGAGTGAAAGAAGAGGCGGAAGCTGAAGGACTGGATAAAATTTTTCAGGAAGCTGGGTTTGAGTGGCGTGAACCGGGATGTTCTATGTGTTTGGCCATGAATCCCGACAAGTTACAAGGAAGACAAATCAGTGCTTCTTCCTCCAACCGCAACTTTAAAGGCAGACAAGGTTCCTCTTCCGGTCGGACATTGTTAATGAGTCCGGCGATGGTCGCCACTGCTGCGATTAAAGGCGAAGTCTCTGACGTGCGTGAGTTGTTGTAATTTTTTTTGTCATTTGTCATTTGTCATTTGTCATTGGTCATTGGTTATTGGTCATTTGTAGAAATTAACAGACTGTCATTGAAATGATAGGTAAATAAAGTTTATGGTGAGTGAAGTTAAAACAGTTTCAGGGCGCGGTATACCCTTAGTGGGTAATGATATAGATACCGATCGCATTATTCCCGCGCGATATTTAAAAGCCGTTACCTTTGATGGGTTAGGCGAAGGCGCGTTTATTGATGACCGGACAGCACTTAAAGGTGAACATCCCTTTGACCAACCCCAGTACCAAGGGGCAAATATTTTAATAGTCAACCGTAACTTTGGCTGTGGTTCATCACGGGAACACGCACCCCAAGCGATCGCAAAATGGGGAATCCAAGCTTTAATCGGTGAAAGCTTTGCCGAAATCTTTTTTGGCAACTGTGTGGCAATGGGCATACCTTGTCTGACAGCCGATGCTGTTACTGTTAAACAACTACAAGAGTTAGTGGCTGCCAATCCCCAAGCTGCTGTGACAGTAAATTTGGAAACCTTGCAAGTGCAAATTGGTGATTACACAGCCCCAGTTGCGATCGGTGAAGGGACAAGAAGCACGTTTATTTCTGGAACTTGGGACGCTTGCGGTCAGTTGGTGGCGAATGCAGACCAAGTTCGAGCAACGGCTGCAAAATTACCCTATGTGGGTTGGGGCAATTTAGCCGCGAGCTAATATTAATATTTTCTCGTTCTCTCTTTTCTTCCCTGGCACTGCCGGGGAATACTCATTGGTGGGGTTTGCCGCTTCCATTACCGAAGAAAGGCAGAGGGCAGTTCTTGCAGGAGGCAGGAGGAATAAAATATATTTTTTGCGCTCTGGTTAATCAAGCAATTATTGTTACGCGTAATCAAAAAGATTTTAGCAAAGTTTCTAATTTATGTCTCAATACAGTTCAGATAAGCCCAAAACCCTCATGTAGAGACGCGATTTATCGCGTCTTCAAAGACCAATTACCTACACCAATAATCCTTAACTGAACCGTATTGATTTATGTCTTCGATATTGGACAATGGATAGTTATTATTAAAAAATGGAAATCCAGTTAACCACGAAGCAATTTTAATCAAAAGACAAACTTTATTTAAACCAGTCAAAAAATAATATCTTATAATCATTTATGATTTTTAAACCTAAATGGGTTGATATGCGTTTACCTCTCATTATCAGTGCAACATTCTTGCTATCTCTAGGTCTAAACCTACCAGCTATATCCGAAACTACCGTAGAAATAGCACAACTGACAACGAATAATAACTTGAATTTAAGACGATTAAGATTTAATCGCCGTTTGTGGAATCAGGCAAACATTTCTAACTATCGCTATACCTTTAGCAACAGTTGCTTTTGTATACCAGATGCTAGAGGCCCAGTAGTCATTGAAGTACGTAATGGTCAAACAACTTCAATCACT